>JAZNEN010000193.1:0-2843 GCA_045588615.1 Eubacteriales bacterium | reverse complement strand
GTTTTCGAAAAGACCGAGGCTTGCGCAATATTCGGTGGGGGTACAGCCGTAGTGGCGCAGACAATCCGAAAATTCGGCCTTGCTTTCCGAAAGGTGCATATTAAGTCCGAGGTTCAGCCTTTTTGCCTCGTCGGATATTTTCAGCAGATATGCTTTGTCGCAGGTATAGATCGCGTGGGGAGCGAGCATAAATTTAATGTTTTCGTGGCCCGACCATTGCTCGATTTCATACATCTGCTCGTCAAGCCGCCTTTGTCCGCCCTCGCTTCCGACAAGACCTCTGCTTACAACGGCGCGCATGCCCGATTCATAAGCCGCCCTTGCCGAAGCGCCGGGGAATAGGTGCATATCGCAAAAAGTACCGCAGCCGCGCTTTATCATTTCCGCGCAGGCGAGAAGCGAGCCCCAATATGCCTGCTCGTTGTTAAGACGGTCCTCCTTGGGCATAACACCGTTAAACAGCCATTCCATAAAGGGCAGATCGTCTGCCGCGTTGCGCAACACCGACATATATGCGTGCGTGTGCGCATTTACGAACGAGGGAATGGCTATTCTGTCCTCGCCCTCGATGATTTCATCGGCAACAAAGTCTTCGGGAATTTCTCCGATATAAGAGATAATATTGTCGGTGATTCCTATATCGACGGTTTTCAACCCGTCGTTTTCGGGAAGCACGACGTTTTTAACGAGAAGCTTCATATTCAAACCCCCAAGCGGTAATTTTCACAAAAAATAATCACGAACGCTATACATTTTACATTATACAATGGAAATTAACGAGAATCAAGAAAAAAGGTTGATATTATTAAATTTTGGTGATATAATTAATCGGTAAAATTTTTTGAAACTGAACAGTAGGGTGTTGTTATGTATAAAATAGTATCCAAAGAATCACTGAATCCCACCGTTTCCAAAATGGTTATTTATGCGCCTGCAATAGCAAAAAAAGCAGAGCCGGGTCAGTTTATTATACTTCGTGTCAATGAAGACGGCGAGCGTATTCCGCTTACTATCGCCGATTACGACAGAGAAGCAGGCACCGTAACGATCATTTACCAGATCGTCGGCGCTACCACCAAATTGCTCGATGCAAAGAACGAGGGCGAATATATCTCCGACTTCGCAGGCCCCTTGGGCAGACCCACCGCAACCGAGGGTATTAAAAAGGTTGCGGTTATCGGCGGCGGCGTCGGCTGTGCCATCGCGCTTCCCGTTGCGAAAAAGCTTCACGAGCTCGGCGCAGAGGTTCATTCGGTTGTCGGCTTCCGTAACAAGGATCTTGTTATTCTTCAAAAGGAATTCGAAGCCTGCAGCGATAAATATCTCATTATGACCGACGACGGCTCTATCGGCGAAAAGGGTCTTGTTACCGACGCGCTCAAAAAGCTTATCGAAAGTGGCGAGCAGTACGATGAGGTTATCGCTATCGGTCCGCTTATAATGATGAAGTTCGTTGTTGAGACAGCGCGTCCTTACGGCATTCCCGTAACCGTATCGATGAACCCGATAATGATAGACGGCACGGGAATGTGCGGCGGCTGCCGTCTTACGCTTAACCGTGACGGCAAGCGCATAACGAGCTTTGCATGCGTTGACGGTCCCGACTTCAACGGATATGAGGTCGATTTTGACGAGGCTATGTCAAGAGGACGTATGTACTCTGATTTTGAGCGTCACGCATACGAGGACACATGTAATCTTTTCAAGAAATCCGAGGGGGAATTTTAAGTGGCTATTGAACCTAAAAAGAATCCTATGCCAACACAGGCACCCGAAGAAAGGGCGCACAACTTTGACGAGGTGGCACTTGGCTACACATATGAAATGGCAAAGGCGGAAGCAGCTCGCTGTCTTAACTGTAAAAACAAGCCGTGTGTCAACGGCTGTCCTGTAAACATCGACATTCCCGGATTTATCGATTATATAAAAAATGACGATATTGAGGGCGCGTATAAGCACATTTCAAAGTCCTCATCACTCCCCGCTGTATGCGGAAGAGTCTGTCCGCAAGAATCCCAATGCGAAAAGCACTGCACACTCGGAATAAAATTTGAACCCGTAGGTATAGGCAGACTCGAAAGATTTGTCGCCGACTATCACAACGAAAACAGCAAGGAAGCCCCCGAAAAGCCTGAGTCAAACGGCAAAAAGGTCGCTGTTGTCGGTTCAGGTCCGTCAGGACTTACGTGCGCAGGAGATCTTGCCAAAAAGGGCTATGACGTGACTGTATACGAGGCACTCCACACCGCAGGCGGTGTACTTGTTTACGGTATCCCCGAATTCAGACTGCCGAAGTCTATCGTAAAAAAAGAGATAGACACACTTAAATCTCTCGGTGTCAAAATAGAAACGAATGTCATAATCGGAAAAACTCTGACAGTTGACGAGCTTTTTGATATGGGCTTTGAGGCTGTGTTTATCGGATCGGGCGCAGGACTTCCGAATTTCATGAATATTCCCGGTGAATCGCTGAAGGGTGTATATTCGGCAAATGAATTTTTGACTCGAAGCAATCTCATGAAAGCATACAGATCATCCCCCGATACACCCATTATGAAAGGCGGCAAAGTTGCCGTTGTCGGCGGCGGAAATGTTGCAATGGATGCGGCAAGAACTGCTTTACGGCTTGGCGCCGAAAAGGTATACATCATATACAGAAGAAGTATGGATGAGCTTCCCGCAAGACGTGAGGAGGTTGAACACGCAGAGGAGGAAGGAATAGAGTTTCGCCTTCTTTGTAACCCCGTTGAGATCGAAGGATATAAAAACGAAGACGATCCGAAAGACCCTAAAAACGGTTTTGTGAAAGCTATAAAATGTATAAAAATGGAACTTGGCGAGCC
>JAZNEN010000192.1:0-3314 GCA_045588615.1 Eubacteriales bacterium | reverse complement strand
GGATGAGATCACGTCCGCAGAAGTGTACCGTGTCATAATCGTTAAGTCCGCACGTGTCATAAAGCGAAAAACCGTCATGATGGCGTGTGGTGATCGTTATGTATTTCGCTCCTGCGGTTTTTGCATGTTCTACGAGCTTTTTCGCCCAATCCTTGCGTGGGTTGAACTGTTTTGCGTATTCTGCGTATTCTTCGTTTGAAATGTGCAAAACAGCCTTCGACCACTCGCCTTTGCCGACAACGCTGTAAATGCCGAAATGAACAAACAGCCCAAATCCGAGCTTTTCGAAATTTTTGATATATTGCTTTACGATCATGTAACACAACCCCTTGATTTTTTTTGTTATACAGCGATTGTACCACAATTAACCGGAATTGTCAATCAAAAGCTGAGCTTTGGTTTTTGTGTTAAAATATTGTCTATAAAGGAATAAGTTATCTTTCTGGAAACAAATAATTTCCTATGTGTCACAAAAAAGACACGAAAAATTTAAAATATGTATAGTACCGGTGCAATAAATAGATGATATAATCAAACCATCTGCATATATAGTTATATATTATAATATATATGTAATTCAAATCACTTGAAGGAGAATATCAATGGAACAAACAAAGAAAAAGTTTGGCTTGAAACGAATCCTATCGGTTGTTTTGTGCTTGTCAATGCTTCTTTCTCCCGTTGTTGCGCTGGCTGACAGTGTTATCGACGGAATCGAAGGCCTTGCCGAGCCTGAGCTGATTTTGATTCAAAATGCCGAAACAAAGACAGTCTACAAGCTTGTAGAAAATTACACGCTTGCTGATCTCGTAAATGGAAATAAGACATTTATGATTGTCAGCACAGATGTCCCCGGCAGTGCATATGCGCTTGGCGGAACGAGCAACAGTGGCGAAAGCGGTAAATACCTCCAAACCCTCGATGGCTCGGAGGTAGGTATGAATGTATTTGAAATACCTGTGGACACATCATCACTTGAAGCCGGAAAGTACATAGAAAACAAGTTTTCCAATCCTGTAAACGGCGAATGGAAATTTCAGGAAAACAGTGGTAGATATCTTCTTTATACCACAACCGGTGACGGAAAGAGCTATCTTGGCATGCACAATAATGGTGGTTCGGGCGGTTATCACAGCGGACATATGATGCTTTTGGCCGCTACGAATGCGAATGTAGAAAATTGGACACGTACGTGCAATTTCACAATGGCATCGGATAAGGTTGACCTCTCGGGGCTTAACACAGTTTATCCGTCCCTTGAAGCCGAAAAACCCTGGGGCGTTACTGCGGGTGATAACGGATATCTTTGCTACGGTGAATATGATGGCTATTACGGCAATGTTAATGAGGGTAAGTTTACTGACTTCAACATCGTAACAAGCGGTTCTGCTAAAACAAGAGCACAGTTCTACGAAAAGGTAGGAGAAAGAGCTATCCCCGAGATCAAGGGCTATCTTTATTCAAATCTGGGTGTTGTCGCTGTAGGTACAGGCAAATTCGCACCTACAGGTGCATATATCCACCTTTATGTTGACGGCGAGCTTACCCGTGTTCCCGTTACGACAGATATGCTTTCGGGCGCTGATCTTACGAAGGCGGGAACATATACAAATGTTAAGGTAAGCTACAACGGTGTTCAGCTTGCAGATAACTTCACGCTTGAAGTTAAGAGCACAGTAAAGATAACCGGAAACAATTCGAGTGAAGCTGCAAAAAACTCAACAGTATTCGCTTTGGTTGACCCTAACAGCACAAATTCGTTTGTACAGGGCGGATATATCCACATTGCTGAAAGCCAGAATCCCGGTTATGTACGTCTTTTGACAACTGACGGCACTAACCTCGGTTCAACAGAATATTATGCTTATGAAATATTTGTTGACGGCGAAAAGCAGCTTGTTATCAATGATGCGGCGCCTAACAGTATTTGGGTAACTAAGAGCGCAGGACACACCGGCTTGCCCAATGCTAAGTTCTGGCAGCTCAGAGCTTTTTACTACGGCGAAAGATACCTGCGCTACAACGGTACAGATGACCTTGGAAAGAATTCTGCACTGGTCGTAAGCAGCAATAATCAGGGGTGGGAAGCACTCTGGCACGAAAGAGGCGAAAGAACAGGTCTTTCTGCCTTTAATCCCTCCGGCGAAGTTAAGGTTTTTGCTAATGATACTGCTTTTGAGGAAGTAAATAAGCAGTGGCGCACAATGTACTATAACTATATGATAGGTACATTTGGTTTGCGTGTTGAACAGGCAAACGCTAATGCTGTCGGCTACAGATTCCCCGGTCAAGTTAAGGGTGATCTCAGAGAAAATTCTCCCTATGACAGAGCATATTACTATGCGCGTACAAGTGAATACGCAAATGTAAATGTATATCTTTCTTCAAAGACGGGTTCTGTTTCCTACGGTGCATCCTCTGCCGATTCACCCGAAGGTCTTTACCTTGTTATGACAGTTAACGATGCTTACGGTGTATCGCATATTACAAATATCCCCGTAACGCTCGATATGCTTACATACAACAAAGATAGCATAAAGACAAAGCAAGCGGTCAGCAGCGACTCTGTATATAAGAATGTAACAGTTACATATCAGGGCATAGCTATTGCCAGCGATTTGACTATTACAGTTAAGCAGAAGCTCCCGGACAATAACTACCCCGCATATCCCGCCCCCGGTTCTGTTGATATTACAAAGGAATTAAATAAAGAAGAATATAATTATCTTGCAACCGGTCTTACGGAAGTACAGCTTACACTGACGGGTATTCCCGATGCCAGCGGTGCTGACGTTGTGCTTGTTCTTGATAACTCGGGCTCAATGGCTTACTCCGCAGCAGGTAAAAATGAAGGTGCGGAGAAATCACGAAGAGTTGAAATGATCAACTCCATTTATGCAATGCTCAGAAAATTTGCAGAGAGCATTGACGGTTATAAGTCCGATATTTCCGTTTCGATCCTTACATTCGACGGTTATACACTTATAGACGGTAATATGTTCGTAAAGAACACACAAGGAACGACGGAGCATTCATTGGCAACAACATATGACCAGCCTGATACTGCTCACTTCCTTACACCCTCAAAGTCATCGGCTAAATCGCCTGACATTGCGGACAGATTTATACATTCAAGTCAGCTTACGGAAGCTAAGATCAAAGAAATTGCTGAAAGCTTCGGTAAGGCTTATACAGGTTCCGGTACAAACTATGACCAGGGCTTGCACCTTGCTTATGAAACTCTCGTAGGCAAGCAGAAGCTTAATGCACAGCAGGGTACAAAGCGTAATCCCTACGTTATCTTTATGTCAGAC
>JAZNEN010000191.1:0-6074 GCA_045588615.1 Eubacteriales bacterium | reverse complement strand
AACCTCACGTTTGATAAGACGTGCTGTTACCGCATCACAAACATCTGAAAGCGCAATAAAGTCACCGAATGAAGACATTCTGTCAGTTCCTCTTGCTCTTGCATATGCCCAGGCAAGGGGAGATTCGTCAAATCCGGGAATATCTTCAACAAAGTATATCTTTTTGAGTATATCATCAAGCGGAACTGCAACTGCCGCGCCTGCGGGAGATACGTGCTTGAATGAAGCCGCTGACGGAAGCTTTGTTGCCGCCTTAAGCTCCTTTACAAGCTGATAGGAGTTGAATGCATCAAGAAAGTTTATGTAACCGGGACGTCCGGAAAGGACCTCGATAGGAAGCTCATTTCCGTTGTCCATATAAATTTTGGAGGGCTTCTGGTTGGGGTTACAGCCGTATTTAAGTTCAAATTCCTTCATTTTGTTATCTCCCGTTTATTTGTTTTTATTTTCGATTATCGTTTTTGTTTCGCCTGTTGCAAGGTCTGTATAACGTACAAACAGTGACACTTTATTATCTTCGTTAAGATTTTCCCACAAAAGCTTTGTAAATTCCTCAATGTTCTCGTTTATGGTAATTCTTTCAGGTTCACCCTCGAATGTGGGAATGGGGTTTCCATCGTGCATATACGTATGAATGAAGTGTGCAACACCGTTTATAGGTTCATATTCGTAAAAATATCTGTTGCAAGCGGAGCCGTTTTCGTCGGCACTCTTCAAAATACTCATTTTGTAAGTGAAGTCACCGTCTTTGAATATGAGCATACCGCTTATGCGAGGTGTGAAGTTGGGTGCATCAGGCTCAAACTCACGTGTGCGGAGCGCCTTTGCAAAACAACCGCCTTCTTTGAGAGATTCATAGACTGTATCTGTCTGATCCCCGTTTGTAACGATGAGCTTGTTTTCGTATTTTCTTACAGGATAGTAAATAATGAGTGACGGATCTTTAAGCTTTGAAGGGTCGTACGCTTTTGTTCTTACATCCTCGCCTTCAGCGACAAACACTCTGTTTCTGGAGTTTTCGCTTCTGCCCATTATAAAATATGCACTTACCGCATATTTTCCGTCAGCACACTTACCTATTATAATGCCTCGTCCGGGATATGTGTTTTCCGAAAGCAATTTTTTAATATCATACGTTGTCATTGTTTACTCTCCTTTATCTCTTTGCATATTTTTTCTGCAGCCTTTGGCAGTATTATCCATTCTGCATTTTCCATTACACGTCTTTGTAAAGTTTCGGGGGTATCGCCATCTTCAATTTCAACAGCCTTTTGTGCAATTATTTTTCCACCGTCGGGTATTTCATTTACAAAATGAACAGTTGCCCCCGTTACCTTGACACCGTAGTTAAGTGCCGCTTCATGTACACGGAGTCCGTAAAAGCCTTCACCGCAGAAAGACGGGATAAGCGATGGATGGACATTTATAATTCTGTTTTCGTACTTTTTTGTAAAATCAGCACTGAGTATGCACATAAAGCCTGCAAGGATTATAAGCTCAATTCCGTTTTCTTCAAGAAGGCTTATTATCTTTTCTTCAAACTCACATGTGTCCTTACACTTTTTTTTGACAACAACAGCTGTTTTTATGCCGTTGTTCTCCGCACGTGTAAGTGCATAAGCATCTTTTTTGTTTGAAATAACAAGACTTATTTTACCGCTTTTGATGATGCCCGACTTTTCAGCATCGATAAGCGCCTGAAGATTTGTGCCTCCGCCTGATACAAGCACGCCTATCTTTACCATATCTTAACGCCCTCAATACCTGCTTTTACTTCGCCCATGATGTAAGCCGCCTCACCGCTATCGTTAAGTATTTCGACTGTCTTGTCAGCATCCTCGGCAGAAACAACAACGCACATACCGACACCCATATTGAATGTATTGAACATATCACGCTTGGGAATGTTGCCTTCCCTCTGAATGAGTGAGAATATGGGGGGAATCTTCACCTTTGATTCTTCAATAGATGCACCGAAGCCCTCGGGAATAGTTCTCGGAATATTCTCGTAAAATCCTCCGCCTGTAATGTGGGAGATGCCCTTAACGTCAACCTTTTCAAGAAGCGACAAAATGGGTTTAACGTATATCTTGGTGGGTGTCAAAAGCGACTCGCCTATAGTCATTCCAAGCTCATCGGAATGTGCAAAAGCATTCTTCTCATCTTTAAGAAGCACACGTCTTACAAGCGAAAATCCGTTTGAATGGACACCGCTTGACGGAAGTGCGATAATTGCATCCCCTTCTTTTATCTTTGAATTATCGATTATTTTTGATTTATCGACCATACCGACTGTAAATCCTGCAAGATCATATTCGTCTATCGGATAAAATCCGGGCATTTCGGCTGTTTCACCGCCTATAAGTGCGGCACCTGACTGGCGGCAGCCGTCAGCAATACCTGATACGATCGCGGCAATTTTTTCCGGAACATTCTTACCGCAAGCAATATAGTCAAGGAAAAACAAAGGAGCAGCACCGCAGCAAATAACATCGTTTACGCACATTGCAACACAGTCGATACCTACTGTATCGTGCTTATCCAAAATGAAAGCAAGCTTAAGCTTTGTTCCGACACCGTCAGTACCCGAAACAAGCACGGGGGCTGTCATTCCTTTTATATTCGGCTCAAAAAGTCCGCCGAATCCGCCTATTCCCGAAACAACGCCCGATGTCGTTGTGGAAGCAATATGCTTCTTCATAAGCTCAACAGCACGGTATCCCGCTGTGATATCGACGCCTGCTTCTTTGTAGCTTTCGCTGTAACTCTTACTCATCTTTTCCACCATCCTTATATTTTTTCCTGAAGTTCTTTATCTTTTTTAAGTACGTCTTCTCTCATTTTTGCTCTTGCTGATATGAGTTTTTCTGCAAGCTCATCATCTGAAAGGGCAATTATCTGAAGTGCCAAGTGTGCGGCGTTTTTCGCCCCGTTTATAGCAACTGTTGCAACGGGAAGACCTGTCGGCATCTGGACCGTTGACAAAAGCGCATCCATCCCATCAAGCGCCGATGACTTCATAGGTATACCTATTACCGGAAGCGTTGTATTTGCCGCCGCTGCGCCTGCAAGATGTGCCGCCATACCTGCAGCGCATATAATGACCCCGAAACCGTTTTCACGAGCTGATGCAAAAAATTCTTTTGCTTCAACGGGTGTACGGTGTGCGGAGTAAATATGCGCCTCATACGGAACACCGTATTCCTTCAATACCTTGACAGCCCCCTCAACAACGGGAAAGTCACTGTCAGAACCCATAATTACCGCAACCTTTTTCATAAATCCTCCAAAAGCAGAACAAAAGTTTATAATAACTAAAAACAGCCTAAAGCAGTACGGCGATCCGTACACCCTTAGGCTGTAAATTTGCGCAATAATCCCGAAGAAAAAAGCAGTTTAATCTTTACGATGCATCTCATCATATCTGCCGCCTTCCTTTCTCCGGAAAGTACTCATAATAATATATATAATATACCACATATTTTATTTTATTGCAATAGCTATTGACATTTTTTTATAATTTTTTTATAAAATAGGTGTCCGACTCATTCAGAAGATCATTTCCAAATGAATCGGACGCAATTAATGTTTATTTAACAGAAACTGTAACAGGCTGTGAGTAAACACTTACAAGTTTGTCGCTTCCTGTTATCCGGTATTTGGCTCTGAAAATAACTACAGCATCTCCGGCCCTGCTTGCTGTCAGTATACCGTCTTCGTATTTTACGGTGCTGTTTCCGTCGATAACGACCATTTGGGCATCCGACACAATTTCCTCGCCTGAATAAGTAAGTGCTTTTATTTCAGCTTTCAATTCTTCACCCGCGGTTAAAGAATAAGAATCTTCAGGTATTAAGAACTTGATATAGTCCTTCACAAAATCCGCCCTGTTTGTTGTAATCCCCCAAGTACCGGCAAGATAGAAGCTTGCAAATGTTCTTTCATTATCGACCGTCCACGGCCATATTGAAACACCTCTGAAAGATAACTGCTGTAAGACATCTGTATTCACCCTGACGTAGCTTGGATTGAATGTACAGTCGTAATTAGATACCGTGCTCATAATATTCGTTATTGTACCTTCGGTATCCGTAAGATATCCGCACGAAAGCTCGGGAATACTTTTTCTTACCTGCTGTATCTGCGAAGCGTGAAAAGATATCACAGAGCACTGATCGAATATATCATACTGTTCGATAAGCTTTCGAAGCTCACTCACGATATTTGTTTTAGTGCTTTTTATCTCTATAAACAGGTTGACCCCTGTACCCTTAAAAGCCTTGAAATAATCTTCAAGTGTAGGGATCGGTTGTGAAGAAACTTCGCCGAAATAATCAACGTAATAATTTGAAAGCTGTTCATATGTCATAGATTCGATGTTGCCCGAACCGTTTGTCGTCCTGTCAATTGTACCGTCGTGCATAACAACTATGACATTATCACGTGTCAGATAAATATCATTTTCAATAATACCGGCGCCGTATTCTGCCGCCATAAGTGAGCCGTATACCGTATTTTCAGGTGCAAACTGCGGTATTCCCCTGTGCCCGATAACCAAAACAGGACGGACGTGTGAATTGCGGGAAAATACCGAGCTTGTCAAACACTCTTCAAGAAGCCGTCTGTTATTTGTAACAATTCCGTTAGCGCCCGATGTTATAAGTTTATAAAGCTCAACCTTATCATCTTTCTCCGCCTCATACCAGACAGTCATAGCAAGGGCATTTAAATCCAATGTATTTTTTGACGTTGCAAAAGATGCGGGAAGCAGACATATCCTGCTCGTGCTCTTGTTCGTCATATTCCGTATTTCACAAAGCGAAAGCTTTGAAATATCCTCATCCGTGAGGTCAAGTATGCTTTTTGCAAAATGGCAGGATTTTTTAAACTCACTTATAATACCGTCATCGCCTATGACCATTACATCTCTATATCTATTCTTCTTAATGTATTCAGCGGCAGTCTTTGCCGTCTCCTTGTCAACCGGTCTTATAATGGGAATCACCTTGTTGTCAAGCTGTAACAATGCATCTTCAAATGACGATATCCTTGTACCGTTTGAAGCTGTAACACAAAGCTCACCGTTAATCGTGGATGTTGTGAGTATTGCACCTGTAGGTGAGGAGTCAAGTATATTATGAAGCTCATCAGCAGTTGTTATTTCTGTTATAATAGATGAATAAAGCGCGATTTGTGTGTCAATTTTCCTGATATCGGCAAAGCCCTTCTCTAAGATAAATTCCTCGGGCTCATAAAAATCGACTGTTATTTTGACATCATCAATTTTTGCCGTTGAACCGCACACCTGAAAGCCAACCCTGCCTGTGGGATAATTGGAAAGTCCGTCGGTCGTTTCGACTATCTTCGCGCCGTTGATATAAGCTGCACCTGCGTGGCCGTGTATATCAGCAGTAAGCTCATACATTTTATTCGGAGAAAGCGGTTCTTTGAAAGCACCCTTTCCGTGATAAAGCCATTCAGAACTTGCGTTTCTGTGTGCAAGTTCAACCCCGTCATTGAGCGATGCATTTGCCCTTACGCAAAGCTGATAATACGGTGAGTCGTTATTCTGTACTCTGTACATAACAGACATCCATCTTTTTTCATCAGCCTTTTTTGTCACAGCCGCATTTACCTTGATCTTATAATCTCCGAAATCACCTATAAAATCCGGAAGCAGAACTCTTACATAATCCGCCCCCGACCTCGATGCGGAAAGCACCATTTTTCCGTCTTTTATTTCAAATGTTCCGTTAGTGAGCTGTATTACATCAAAGTCTTCCTTTTTGGAATTTTCAAAATCGTTTGAATACAGCACATATTCATCCGCCCCTTCGGTTCGCACTATAAGATAAATGTTTTTGCTTTTTGCGCCATACTCAGCCTTAAGTGTATATACACCTGCTTCGCTCGGTGTGACACAGCAATTTTCATCTACCGTTATTTCCTCCGATGACCATTTGATATTTTCGCATGATGTGGTTACACCGAGCGAAAACTGTACATCATACGCCGAAAGCTTCACTGTTTTTCCGATATCGGCAGGAATTGCAGGTGTTGTAAACCACACAGTC
>JAZNEN010000190.1:0-3582 GCA_045588615.1 Eubacteriales bacterium | reverse complement strand
TTGAGCACGTCATCAAAGATAACAACGTGGTCACTATCCCATCTTACAGGACGTGAAACGTGGAGAAGTACATCGTTCATTTAAAGCATAGCGGATGAGATCTTGTCAGAGATAACTTCCGTGGGATGGTAGTGGCCTGCATCAAGTGTGAGCATCTTGTTGTTAGCCATAGCGTATGCCATATAGAACTCGTGTGAACCTATTGTGCAGGACTCAGCACCGATACCGAATACTTTACTTTCAACACCGCTGAGGTTGTATCTTGTATCTTCACCTACGAAGATCTTGTCATAGGAATCCTTAAGTCTTGCTCTTGCAGCGTATCTGTCAACGGGGATATCCTTGTAACCGTCGGGTACCCAGAAGTTTGTATAACACATTGTGCCGAGCTCTTTACCGAAGTACTCAGCGATCTTTCTGGATGCGATGCAGTGCTCAACCCAGTATTCTCTTACGCTGTCATCGGGAGATGAAAGTGTAAGACCGTCCTTCATGTTGGGATGAGAGAAGCAAGTGGGGTTGAAGTCGAGAGCGATCTTGTTCTTCTTAGCGAAGTCGATCCAAGTTTCGAAGTGCTTGGGCTCGATAGCGTTTCTTTCAACCTTACCGCCGAGGTTATCAAGATAGATAGCGTGGAGGTTAAGTCTTTTTGTACCGGGGATAAGTGTGAATATCTTTTCGATATCAGCCTTGAGCTCATCAATGGAGCGTGCACGGCCGGGGTAGTTACCTGTTGTCTGGATACCGCCTGTGAGGTCGCCGTCGGGATTTTCAAATCCTCTTACGTCGTCACCCTGCCAGCAGTGAATGGAAACGGGAATTTCGGCAACTTCTTTGATTACCTTGTCGGTATCAATGCCAAGCTTGGCATATGCTTCTTTTGCTATTTCATAAGCTTGCTTTACGGACATTTTGTATTTCTCCTTCAAATTTATTTATTGAATTATATAAGCTTCTTGAATCTTTCGTATGCTTCGTCGAATATCGCTGTGCTTTCAGCCTTGGGCTCATAGTGCTTGATCTCAAAGCTGTTACGGATAACGTGACGTGCTTCAGCCATATCCTTGATAGCGCCTGCGGCAATTGCCTGAACTGTAATGTTACCGATAGCAGTAGCTTCAACAGGGCCTGCATATACAGGACGGTTGCAAGCGTCAGCGCAGAACTGACACAAAGGACCTTCCTTTGTACCGCCGCCAACGATGTTGATAAACGGTGTCTTCTTGCCCTTCATATCATCGATAGCTTCAACAGCCCATCTGTAACGGAGTGCAAGAGAATCAAATATTGTACGGATAATTTCGCCGACTGTTTCGGGAACAGGCTGACCTGTTCTTGCACAGTATTCCTGAATACGCTTCGGAATGTTGCCGGGTGCAACAAAGTCGGGAGCGTCGGGATTGATAAGGCTGCGGCAGGGCGCTGATGCCATTGCCATATTTGAAAGCTCATCAAATGTGTACTTCTTGCCTTCTCTGATCCACTGACGGCGGGATTCCTGCTCGATCCAAAGACCCATAATGTTCTTCAAGAATCTGATAGTTCTGCCGTAACCGCCCTCGTTTGTGAAGTCATATGCGTAAGAATCGCTTGTGATGATGGGTTCTTTAATTTCAGTACCCATAAGCGACCAAGTACCGCTGGATATGTATACAAAGTCTTCGCCCTTTGCGGGAACTGCAACAACAGCGCTTGCTGTGTCGTGCGCCGCAACGTTGATAACGTTTGCGTTGATGTCGCCGAGCTCTTCCTTGAGTGAGGGGAGAAGCGGACCGACGATCGAGCCGGGCATCTTTATATCTGTGAAAAGACGTGAAGGAATACCGAACTTATCAAAAAGTGTCTTTGACCAGTCACGTGTTTTTGCATCAAGAAGCTGACCTGTTGATGCGATCGTATATTCTGTCTGCTTAACGCCTGTCAAGAAGTAGTTGAGAAGGTCAGGGATGAACAAAAGCTTGTCAGCCGCCGCCAAAAGCTCAGGATTATCTCTCATTTCCACAAAAAGCTGGAAGAGTGTGTTGAAGTTCATGAACTGGATACCTGTGATATCGTAGATATCCTTCTTTGAAAACGTCTTGAATGCTTCTTCCTGTGCACCTATCGTTCTGTCATCTCTGTAGTGAACGGGATTTGTAAGAAGTTTGCCGTGCTTGTCAAGCAGACCGTAGTCAACACCCCATGTGTCGATACCGATGCTCTTGATATCCTTGTCGTCAGAAAGTGCGCATTTGTTTATCGCCTGCTTGATTTCGTGGAATATACGGAGTATATCCCAGTTAAACGAGCCTGCAATCGTAACAGGTTCGCTTGCAAAGCGGTGGTTTTCCTCAAGTGTCAGCTTTTCACCGTCAAATTTTCCGATAATACCGCGGCCGCTTGATGCGCCGAGGTCTATCGCCAACATTTTTAATTCAGCCATTTTTCTTCCGTTTCTCCGACGAACAAATTTTTTTGGTTGTCCGTACTGTACTGTCCGTCGTCGGGCGGACAGTCGGATCTGTTTTCAAAATTATTTTTTTCGTGCGGTACGCTTCATCCGCCGCTTTATTCCGGTAACTCAGAAATCCCGGAATGCGTCAGCCACGTTTTCGCTGTACTGTGAGAGTCCCGCATCAACTGCGGCATTGTGTAAAAACTCACATATATCGTCGCCCTGTGTTTCGTCAATAAGCTCATATTCGCATTTTTCATTAAGTCTGTTGAGTTTTTTTACTGTCTTTTCAACAAGCTCCACTATAAGTTCATCCGAAGGGTCTTTCGATACGGTAGTAAGGTTTCCGATATAATTTTCAAGTATGTTTGCACAAGTGTCAATATCTGTAGATGTGCAGCACGCCTCATCTATAAAGTCGTCATCATCAAAGTCTGACATATCATAATCATCGCCGGATATTCCGAGGTATTCCGACATAGATGCTGTAATTTCGTCTATTTTGTCGTAGTAATTGCTAAGTGACATGGTAAAAACTGAGTCCGTTTCCCGGCATTCGCCGTAAGTGTATCATTGTATTGAGATGAACCGCCATCTCAAGCGTATTATACCAAATATATATTAAAATTAAAAGTATAAAACAAAAACTTAAATATAAAAAATGGTACCGTTTCAAAGAGTTTTTTTGTGCACGTTGCACAAATTACTTAAATTCGACAACGGTAACACCGCTGTCACCCTCTCCGTACACACCCGCACGGAAGGATTTTATACGTTTGTCGATCCTGAACTGCTGTGTAAGTGCCGCACGGAGCGCCCCCGTGCCCTTACCGTGTATGACAGTAACACTTGAAAATCCCGCAAGCTGTGCCTCGTCAAAGTACTTATCAACTGCAAGCCACGCATCATCCCCTGTAAGACCTCGGACATCTATCTCGGGCTTTATGCTTTGGCGTACAACACTGCTGTATTCGGATTTGGGAGCTTTCGGCTTCGGCTGTCCCGATTTTTTCTTTTCGTTGAGTCTTACCGAATCAATACTTACACGTGTTGAAATAATGCCCACGCTGACCGTAAGATTTCCGTTTTTGTCGGGCAGAGTCTTAACGGTGCCTATCTGACCGAGGGTCGTGATGACAACCTCATCG
>JAZNEN010000189.1:0-2347 GCA_045588615.1 Eubacteriales bacterium | reverse complement strand
AACATAAGCGTATTTTCGTATCCCATTATTAAATCAAGGGAACGGACGTCAAAATCCAAATCGCACAAAAGTACGGAATGTCCTGCTTTTGCAAGCTGGAAAGCAACATTTGCAGCAACTGTTGATTTACCGACGCCGCCTTTGAGTGAGGTGGAAACGAAAATTGTTGTTTTATCCATAGAAAACTCCGCTTTATGTTGTAAGTTTATTTTACCACTAACTAATGATTTTGTCAATAACATTTTAATAAAAAATGTTATTTTCGTGTTTTTTTATCAAAAATCACGGTTGACAGTAAGCGCAATAAGTAAATTTGTATCGTCGTCGTTTGCGGACTTGTTCCGCCCGACTTTTCCGCATTTGTCGCATTTATGCGTGATTATAAAGCCCTTTTTTGAATCGGGCTCAGCTGATACAGGGCGCATTATCCCGCCGCAGTCTGATGCTCTGTCACCCGGGTTTACATCAAGATGAAGTGAGCAAAGACATACAGGACAGTGGTTTCTTGATGTATAAACGAGAGGAGAAACCTCGTTTTTACAGTTTGCGCATATAAAACCGGAATCATTCTTGGTAAATCGTTTTGTCTGCATAAATCAAGCCTTTTGACACAAAATAACAGTGTCTTGTTTTATCCTTAAAAGATATTTTATGGTTTTTATAAAGAAATTACCCAAAATTTTTATAAGCGTTTGCACGATGTTTCTTCTTTGTACGGTAACTTATGCCGGAAGTGCGGTGAACAGATATAACGATATG
This sequence comes from Eubacteriales bacterium, assembly GCA_045588615.1. Classification (GTDB taxonomy): domain Bacteria; phylum Bacillota; class Clostridia; order Oscillospirales; family CAG-272; genus RGIG7213. Next base: position 1,588 of record JAZNEN010000189.1, on the reverse strand, counting down.
GCACCGCCAAACCCCGCCGACACGGCTGTACGATTGGCAGAGGGAATTTCGGAAAATGCATCCTCACCGTCATATTCACTTTCTATCATCTTTACAGCTTTGGGCATAGGTGTACTTCTGTTTGCCCTTGTAATAGGACTCGGAATGATCGGAAGGTCACGCAGATGATCAAAGAAGAGAATCGTCCATTATAACGTATGCTTTGAAGTCGTCAGCTTCGCACACAGCGGTGATGTTTACACTTTTTTCGGAAAATTTGTTTTTCTTTTTCTGTGATATGATTTCACTGTCAAGCTCTGCAAAAAAGTTTTTGTTTATCTCTTTTTTGTAACCGCCGTCTTCAAGCGCGTACTTTTTCATTATGTGTATGCCGTATGCGCTTGTAACGCTTTTTATTTCGTTCTCTTTCATATCAAAGGCGGCATTCAAGAAGTTTTCTTCATACGGGGAGCTTTTTGTAAGAAAATATCCGTCTGTGTAGTAGGTCATTCCCTCGTCCTCGCCGTATTCTTCTATAAGCTTTTCAAAATCCCCGTTTTTTGCTTTTTCAAATATATCGGAGGCAAGCGTTGTTTTTGCCGCGATCTCCTCGCTTGTCAGCTTCTCTGTTTTATAATACCCTGTTGACGGATCCATAATGCGCTCTCCGTCGTCGTCAAGCACGTATTTATCCTTTGTGTTTATAAGTACGTGCTTTACACGTACATAATTCTCTTTATAGTAGGAATCTCTGTCTTCGTCTGTAACCTTATCCGTGCCAAGCTCTCCGTACAGGTAATCCTCCACCATCGTTCTTTTTATCTCTATTTCGTATATGTCACGGAGCTGATTTATATTGAGTCTGTAGTTTGAAAGATGTGTGTTGAGGGCACTGCGTGAGCCTGCCGATTTTATATCTTCCTCGATGAACTGATCGACAGAAAGCTCTATCTGTTCTTTTGCGCCGTCTATTTCACCAAGCTTGTATTCGTCGTAAAGAGATAAACACACAACAATATCGGAAATGTAGGACTCCGCCTGCTCCTTCGTCAGCTCATACAGCGACCTTTCGGAAATTTCCGTATCCCAGAAATCCTCGGTATAATCAGACTCGGTCACGGTTCCGCTTTGCAAAAACGTATTCAAAAATTTTGTTTTATAGTATGCAAGCCAATAATCATACTGCTTTTGGGTTATTCCGTATTCCCCGCAGGTGATAACATAAGGCTCTTTTTTGTTCCCGCAGCCGCATAAAACCGAAAGGATGACCGCCGACAAAAGAAGTGATGATATTATTCTTTTCATTTTGCCCCCGATCAGAACATATATGTCCACGATTCGCTGTATATAACTTCATTTATGGGATATTTTGCAATCACTTCTTCGTTGACCTCTATCTGATCGAAGTAACCCATAAGCTTCTGCTTGAACTTTTCTTCCTCTACAAGCTCGTTGAAATTCTTGAAATCGTCTTTGTTTTCCGTATGCTCATAGCCGCCCTCGTCAAGCTCGATCTTCTTTATAAGGTGAAGACCGTAATTTGACTTGATAAGTCTTACTTCGTTTATTTCCATTTCCTTTATCGGTTCGGATATTTCGGCAAAATAGT
>JAZNEN010000188.1:0-2503 GCA_045588615.1 Eubacteriales bacterium | reverse complement strand
GGGCAGAAGTATTTTTAACAGAAAAAAACATCACGCAGTATGTATTGCAAAAATCATACGATTTTTGCGGGATTTATTATTTTAAATATGGAAATCCCGACGGCAGGGTTACCACCGTCGGGATAGATAAAGAATATTGCGAAATTAAATATTTAAATCAGTGATTTGCAATGATCTGTGCAAGAGCGGAAAGATCTGCATCGGAGATAGCATCATCACCGTCAAGATCGCCTGCTTCCTTCCAACCGTCATTTGTGGAATTCTGCATCATCTTCTTTGCACGTATGAGGTCCTTACCGTTTGCAACACCGTCACCGTCAAGGTCGCCGTCAACGATTATCGTTGCGATATCACATATCATATCACCGTCATAGCGATATATTTTGCATCCGCTTCCGATCTTTTCGGGAGCTGTACCGCCGGCAGGTGATGTGACGACACAATCACCTACAAAAAGCTCTTCGACTTGCTCTGCGCTCTGCATATCTTTGATTCCAAACGCCATATCAAATCCTGTAGTTATACCGTTTCCATCCACAGGAGTGATAGCATACGAAGCCGCTTTTGCGTTATTGATAACAAATGTTATGGGTTCAACACTTGTATTTACCTTGTATGTTTCATCAACAAATGTGTACAAAACGTATGTGCCTTCGGACAAAGGTGAGCTGCCTCTTGATGAGTTAAATACACCTTCACTTATAAGGTCAAATGTTGCCGTGCCGTCGTGCATTTCAAAGTAACAGAAGGATTTAACATCGCCGGGAACCTCACCCTGCTTGAATACTGCAACCCATGCACCTTCAAGCATACCCCTGGCAGTTACATTTATTGCTTCGCCTACAGAGAACAAATGCTTTTCCATTTTTGTAAATGTCTCACCTTCTGCCGGCATAGCAAACACGGATATTTTACCAATATCGTAGTTTTTACCGCTTACTGTCACACCGCGCAGCGAAATTGTATTAGAACCTACAGAAAGCGCACTTGTGTTTAATGTGTGCTTAAAAGAGTTCTTTGTTGTACAAGCACCGAAAATGGATGTGTCAAGGCTTGCAACGACATCATCACGTGAATATGCAGAATCAACTGATTTCCATGAGCCGCCGTTTATGCTGTACTCATAATTTGCAATACCGTCCTCGTGAACGCTCCAGCCCTGGAAGGAGAATGTTTCGCCTCTTGTAACATCACCGGCATTGACTGTGGCGGATCCGTTTGTCACCGCTGCTCCGGGTTCGATGCAGTTTATATTTTCGCCTGTATCCGCCTGAAGACCGAGGTCATCAGCAATACCGTTTGCAATTGCTGTACCCATTTCAGTAAGTTTTGAGGGGTTCAACAAATATGTGTGAACATCGTTATAGTTTGACTGGAAACAACATTCTACAATACACGCTCTCGTAACTCCCCACTGCTTTGCTCTCCAAATAAGCGCCAAATAGTCTTTTGCAGAACCGTCGGGATATTTTGAAGTTTTACTGCTCCAATCATAAGGGTCTTCGTTTCTCGGAATACCTACATCACTTTCAAGTCTTTCAACAATAGAAAACGCAAGTGATTTTGACTCAAGATAGTGATTGTAATTATAATTTTTGTTAGGAATAAACGCAAGGCATCCGTGCGCTGACGTATCGTCACTGCTGTTATTGTGGATACTTACAAACGTACCCGAATTGTTGTTAAGCGCTGTATTAACACGTGTGTCATATGAGGGGTTAGATGAGTTTGTCGTTCTCGTCATTATAACCTTAACACCGTATACTTCGGTTAATACCTTCTGTGTCTGCTGGGAAATTGTGAGATTGTAATAGTCTTCCTGTAAACCTTTCCACTGCATAGCACCGTCAGCACCGGTATTATTACCGTGACCGGGGTCAAGGGTGATTATGTTATCCTGCAGAGCCGACACACCAAGAAACGGAAATGACGATAAAAGCAACGCTGTCATTAAAATTAATGAAAATACTTTTTTTATCATTAAGCTTCTCCTTTGCGATTTGATTTATTTAATACAAGAATTTGCGATAAATGAAAGGTCTGTATCCGTGATGATGCCGTCACCGTCAATATCGCCCGCTTCGCTGTAGCCGTCCACAGAAATATTTGACATAAATTTCTTTGCACGGATAAGGTCTTTACCTGTTGCAATTCCATCTCCGTCAATATCTGCCTTAACGATGATTATAGCGGAATCGTAAATCTTTTCGCCAAAGTAAAGATTGATAACACATCCGCTTCCTACATAACCGTTTGTAAGAGCCGAGCCATCAGCCTTTGTAATTCTGCAATCACCGTCAAACATAGCTGCAACTGTTGCAGCATCGAGCATTTCCGTAACACCGGTTACCTTTACTTTGTCTCCTGTTCTGTCAACCGTGATACCGCTTTCGATAGCTGTTAACTTACCGTCATAAGCAGGAGGAGTAACAGTAAACTTAAATGTCTTGATAACGTAAGTTTCGCCTGTCTTTGCTGTTACAACGATTTCAGCTGTGTGTGT
>JAZNEN010000187.1:0-4777 GCA_045588615.1 Eubacteriales bacterium | reverse complement strand
GGGTGCACACTCCCGCTTTTAGTATATTTATACATTTTGAAGCGGACGACCAATGGTCGTCCCTACAAAGTTTACCATATATTTCCTTAAATGAACCAACCCCGTTTTAACTACATAAAAATATTAAAAATATGTGGCGGCTCGTCTCGGAAACAATTCTCCTAAAAACGAGCCTGCCCCATTTTTTTATTTTATCAGTTTTGTGCCATTATCAGATCTGTAAGCAATATGCCATCTTGCTCAGTAAGTATTCCGTCATTGTTAACATCCGCAGCGTATTCGTTAAATGCGCCGAAAACTTGATTCTTCTGAATCTTTTTAAACTGAAGAAGATCAAGACCGTTTAGTACACCGTCACAGTTGAGATCATTTTCAACGACGATGAATACAATATCGTAAAGCACACCGCCTACAATAAATTTAACCGTCATACCGGTCTTGACATCGATACCGTCGATAGAACATCCGTTGTTAAGCTGTGAAAGCACTTGCGATGCAGTCATACCCATCGGAACTTTAATTATTTTTCCGAGGTATTCTTCCTTGATCACCAACGATGAGCCTTCATTTACTTCTATACGGAATAAGCTTGTATCATAAACTGTATATTCCGCACACTGTATACTCTTATTTGATTCAGTAACGGCATACACAGCTATCTTGTTTATACCCTGTGTAAGCTCACTTTCAGAAACCGAGAATGAATATGTATTGTATCCTGTACAACCGGGCATAAACTGTGCAATATCCGATGGAATAGAGTTATCCGACGAGATATCCGCCGTTTGAAGTGCACCGTTATTTACGCTGTACTTAAAGGAAGAAATCTGCTCACTTCCTGCATACCAGCCATTGATAGAGCTTGCGGACATAAGTACTTCTTTGACGGGTCCGTTGTAATGCGTCGTTATTCCCGCCATATCAGCACCCGCCGCCCAGTCGGACGAGGGGCTCACGCTGTCGTCAAGCTTACCCTTGAATTTCTTAACCTGTTCCTTCAGAATGTCGATATAGAGAGTGCCGAGTGTTTCGGAAGGCTCAATATCCTTACTTACTTCAAGTGAGGTCTGTTCGCCTATTGTCCACTCATTAAACGAAACAACAAGCGCTATTTTCGTACCTATATCGTTTACTCTTTGCCACTGCTTGCGGAATGTCGCACCGTTATTCCTTTCACCTGCAGGGATATATCCCGAATCACCCGGTGAACCCTGAGGTCTGTAAGCTGCTACAACCGTCATACACTCGGGAATACCGTCCTTTACCATATATGTCTGTGTTATACGCTCCTCCCAGCTCCAATGTACGTAAGAGCGATACGTTTCTTCATCGTAAAGTGTTCCCTGCTGGCCGACAAAACCTGTCACCCAGCGTTCTGTAAATCTCTTTTCAGGATCGACATACGGTATTGAGACACCGTCACTTATAAACGAAGGTGTTGCCGCATAACACAAAAGCAATGGTTTACCCTCGTAATAAAAATACATTTCGTTGTATTTGGGATCTGCGATATATGTGTTATATATTTGATTATTCTTTCTGTACATTGAACCGTCAGTAAATGCACCTGTGCCGATGTGCCCCGGTCCTGTCATAATACATATCTTGGGTGCATTTTCAACAGTTGCAAACACTTCAAATACAGCAGTTGTTGCAGTTTCTATCATTTTGAAGTCAGGACGTGCATCAGCCATTGTTTCGGGAATGTAACCGACATTGTTTGACCAGTCAATAACAATAAAATCGACACCGGCATCAGCAAGCCAGATTGCATGCTGTTTTATAACATCTCTGTTATCGGATGCGTATTTTCCGACCAAAGGCATATCCCATGTGTATCCCTCTCCCCAGTTTGAAGTCGGATATCTCCACGTTGTGTATGCAACGCCGACAAGTCTGTCTTCTTCGGGTGCTTTTGGATATACACCTACACCTATCTGATCGCATTGTACATCATCGTAATTAAATACAACGCTTTCATAGAGCGCATATCTTTCTTTGTAGTACTCAAGTGCAGTTGACGCATCAACATCTGAAGGATATAAAGCAACAATTCCGCTTGAAGCATCCTCCTTCTTCTGATAGCCCACAAATGATGCAAATTCATCAACGCAAATGAAGTAAACACCTTCATACTTTACAGGCATTCTTGCCGTTGTTTTCTGTCCGCCGACGCTTACTGTATTTTCACCAAATGTATAAGCTATATCCGTGTTATCGCCTGAAAGAACAAGCCCTGTCATTGTTTCCGTATATACAAGTCCCGTAGCATCAGCAAGCACATTTGCGGGCAGATAATAGCCTCCGGCATATTCAAAGCATTTTGCCTTTTGTGAGGGCGAAAGATCATATTTCTTAAGTCCTGCAAAGCAATATGTTTTATCTTTTGCATATGCAATTATGCGTTTATCCGTTGAAAGCTCAACTTCTCTGTCAAGCGTCAGGGACATATTTATCATATAACCGCTTACGGAATTGATTATAGAACGGCAATAACCGTTTTTGGCAAGTGTGGATGAAGCTCTGTACTGTTTTGAAGAATTACCGTACTTGAACGTAATTCTCTTTGACGTTATGTTGGTCGCCCTTGCGACAAGTGTTTTTGATACTGTATCGGATGATACGTAGTACTTTATCTCACTTGCTGAAGAACCTCCGTCTTCAATATGAAGGACTGCACCGTTTCTAAACGAAACGGGAAGATTTGATACTGTAACACCCGCGCTTGAGCCCTGTACATAGAATGTAAGCTGTGAGTTTTTACAAAATGCCCAGATACCGGATTTTGATGCGGTGTGTATGCTTGTGTTTGAACCCACACGGACACCTACACCAATACCCGCAGAAGCGGATGAGCTTGATGTGGAATTATGCTTTATCGCAACAGAATATGTATATCCGTCACCGTTTGTATTCTCATTGATACCTACAGAGTCATATTCTTCACCATCGCAGTATAAACCGGAGGAAGTCTGCTGAAATACGTTGCCGGGGTTGAATTTAAGTGTCGAGTCAGCCTTGAGAGCAGAGAGCGATGTGGACGTAAAGTCATAACTGTATGTAACACCGTCTGTTGAAGAGCTTACCGCTTCGAACTTATAATTCTCCGGCAGCATAAGCGATCCGCTTTCGATCTGTGATGATATATCATCCTTATTTGCTTCATCACCGCTTGTACATCCTGCCAATGTACCTGTCAGAAGCACGGCAGATAGAACAACGCTCAATATGCGTAGCTTCTTTTTTACACCTTTTTTTCCGTTTTTCTTCTGTGTCTGCGCCATATCCTCGCCTCTCATTTTCAAACCTCCTTTGATCCGAATTTATATTATATCCCATTACAGGTAGAAGCAACAGTTTTATTTTACATAATCAAATTCAAAGTCATAAAGGTTGACTGTATCGCCGTCTTTTATGCCCTGAGCCTCCATCTGATCAAAAATTCCGTTTTTGCGGAGCATCCTGTCAAAGTAAGCCATTGATTCCGCATCGCTGAAGTTGATACGTCCCATGAGCTTGTACAGCCATTTTCCTTCTACAAAATATACACCGTCTTCATATTTAACAGTTACAGTCTTGTCATCTTCCTCTTCAAGCTCAACCTCCTCACTTGTTTCAGGCTCGTAAAGCGTAAGAGGGGGAAGCTTTTCAAGTGCATTTGCTGTCATTGTTACCATCTTATCAAGATTCAGTCCGCTGACAGCTGAAACGTATACAAGTCCCCAGCCGTTTTCCTTGACAAATTTTTCAAATTCCTTGACATATTCCGCATCGAAATCAAGCATATCGGACTTATTTGCGGCAATAAGCTGAGGACGGTGTGCAAGCTCATCGCTGTACTTTGCAAGCTCATTATTTATGAGCTTTATGTCCTCAATAGCGTCTCTGCCCTCACACTGTGAAATATCCACAACGTGTATAAGCATACGGCATCTGTCAACGTGGCGCAAAAATGCATGTCCAAGTCCTGCGCCGTCCGACGCCCCCTCTATAAGACCGGGAATATCAGCCGCAACAAAGCCCTTTTCATCGTGAGTTTTTACAATTCCAAGACTCGGTGACAAAGTTGTAAAGTGATAATTTGCTATTTTAGGGTGTGCTGCACTTATTCTTGACAGTATCGATGATTTTCCGACATTGGGAAGACCGATAAGTCCGACATCGGCAAGCATTTTAAGTTCAAGCACAACTTCTTTTTCTTCTCCGTCAATTCCGTTTTTGGCAAATCTCGGTATCTGTCTTGTGGGTGTTGCAAAATGCTTGTTTCCCCAACCGCCTTTGCCGCCTTTAAGGCAAACAAAGTCACCGCCGGGTCCCATATCGTGTATTATTCTTCCGCTTTCGGCATCCTTTATAAGTGTGCCGGGCGGAACCTGAATAACAACGTCTGAACCGTTTTTACCGTGGAACTTATCACCCTTGCCGTCACCGCCGTTTTCGGCAACAAATTTTTTTCTGTAACGGAATGCAAGAAGTGTGTTTACACCCTCGTCAACCGTAAATACGACGTTTCCGCCGCGTCCGCCGTCACCGCCGTCGGGACCGCCCTTTGCGACATATTTTTCTCGTCTGAAGGAAACACACCCGTTTCCTCCGTTTCCCGCTTTTATATAAATCTTAACGTAATCTATCAACATTTTAATATACGAATTTATCGGAGCATTCCGAAAAATTCTTCCTCCGATATAATCTTTATTCCAAGGCTCTGCGCCTTTGTAAGTTTACTTCCCGCTTCCTCACCTGCGGGCACGTACGGTGGCTAAGTCGGAGCGTAGCC
>JAZNEN010000186.1:0-4288 GCA_045588615.1 Eubacteriales bacterium | reverse complement strand
AAACATTTCGTAAAGGCGGAGGGAGTCGGCGCCGTAATCTCTTACGATATCATCGGGATTGATTACGTTTCCTCTGGATTTCGACATTTTTTCGCCGTTTTCACCGAGTATCATACCGTGTGCGGTACGCTTCTTGTACGGTTCTTTGCAGGAAAGAACACCGATATCGTAAAGAAACTTCGCCCAGAAACGTGAATAGAGCAGGTGAAGCGTTACGTGCTCCATACCGCCGTTGTACCAGTCAACGGGCATCCAATAGTCAAGCGCTTCCTTTGCGGCAAGTGCATCGTTATTTTTCGGGTCGCAGTAGCGCAGGAAGTACCACGACGAGCCTGCCCAGTTGGGCATCGTATCAGTTTCTCTTGTTGCGTGTCCGCCGCACGCAGGGCACGTTGTGTTTACCCAATCCGTTGCCTTTGCCAAGGGGGATTCGCCGGTATCTGTCGGCTCATACGCTTCAACCTCGGGAAGCGTTAAGGGAAGCTGATCCTCGGGAATCGGTAGCCAGCCGCACTTTTCACAGTATACAAGCGGCACGGGCTCACCCCAATATCTCTGACGGGAGAATACCCAGTCACGGAGCTTATAGTTCGTCTTCTTTTCGCCTATGCCCTTTTCTGTTAAGAACTTGATTATTGCTTCTTTGGCTTCTGCAACCTGCATACCGTCAAGGAAGCCTGAATTTACCATAACACCCGTTTCAACGTCTGTGAACGCTTCGTTCTGAACGTCGCCGCCTGCAACGACCTCGATTATGGGAAGATCGAATTTTTTTGCAAATTCCCAGTCACGTGTATCGTGCGCGGGAACTGCCATAATAGCGCCCGTGCCGTATGTAGCAAGCACGTAGTCGGAAACGAATATCGGAATTTCCTTGCCGTTTACGGGGTTAATTGCCTTGACACCGTCAAGCATAACACCCGTTTTGTCCTTTACAAGCTCTGTTCTTTCAAAGTCGGACTTCTTTGCGGCATCTTCCTTGTATTTGATGATATCATCGTAGTTTTTGAGCGAGGACTTCCACTTTTCAACAAGTGCGTGCTCGGGTGCGATGACCATATAAGTTGCACCGAAAAGCGTATCGGGGCGTGTTGTGTAGACAGTTATCGTGTCGCCCTCTGTTGTTTCAAACTTGACCTCGGCACCGTAGGAGCGTCCTATCCAGTTTATTTCCTGTGTCTTTACTCTTTCAATAAAGTCAAGTCCTTCAAGGTCATCGATGAGTCTGTCTGCATACTCTGTGATCTTGAGCATCCACTGACTCTTTACCTTTCTGATTACTTCAGATCCGCAACGCTCACAAACGCCGTTTACAACCTCTTCGTTTGCCAAAACGACCTTACACGATGTACAGAAGTTAACGGACATTTCCTTTTTGTACGCCAAGCCCTTTTTGTAAAGCTGAAGGAATATCCACTGTGTCCATTTTACGTAATTCGGATCTGTCGTGTCGATTTCCCTTGACCAGTCAAAGGAAAGACCGAGCATTTTAAGCTGCTTTTTGAATTTTGCGACGTTTACTTCCGTAACCTTTGCAGGATGGATCTTGTTTTTGATAGCGTAGTTTTCAGTCGGCAGACCGAAAGCGTCCCAGCCCATCGGGAAAAGAACATTGTAACCCTGCATACGCTTTTTACGTGAAACGATGTCAAGCGCCGTGTAAGGACGGGGATGTCCTATGTGAAGGCCCTGTCCTGACGGATAGGGGAACTCGATAAGCGCATAATACTTGGGAAGCGTATAATCGTTCTTCGCTTCAAAAGCGTGGTTTTCTTCCCATCTGTCCTGCCATTTTTTCTCAATACCTGTGTAATCGTATTTCATTATTTTTACCTTCCTTAGGTTATTCTTCGCTGTTTATTGCAAGCTCGGTAGTGTCACCCCAAAGCTTATCAAGCTTATAAAATTCTCTTGCTGATTTGATGAATATGTGCACGATGACCGATGAAAAATCAAGCACCGACCATTCGCCTCTGCCCATACCGTCCGTATGTGCGGGGGGAGTGTTGCAGAGTGTCATCTGATATTCAAGCTCATCGGCAAGCGACTTTACCTGCGTTGTGGAATTTGCCGTACATATAACGAAATAGTCGGCAATTACCGTGCGGGAATGTACTTCAAGCAGCTTTATATCTCCGCCCTTTTTAACGTCAAGTATGCTTACTATCTTATCCGCTATTTTTTTCGGTTCTGCACCTGTCAGATCTTCGGGAATTATCTGAAGCTCGTTTTCGCTGATATTTTCAAATATATTTTCCATATTTTATCCGTTCCTTTCTCGGTTTACAGTTTCAAATTGATCCTTTTGTCCGCGCAAAGTGGCAGGATGTATAAATCCGCCTCGTTTGGTAAGATAGCCTACGGTATTATCGTAAGCCATAAGCACGGCTTTGTCAAGATGTTTTTCTATATTTCCGTCATAACATTCGTTAAAAAAGAAGTTATTTAAGGACTTGCAGTATTCGTTTTTCCGTGTCGGCTCAATATAATCGGACAAAAACACTATTTTTTCATAAATGCTCATACCGGCTTCCCCCGTGCAGTGACGGGATATTGCCCCGTAAACCGTGGGGCAGACAGCATCGGGCAAAAGCTCACGCGCGTACGGTGCGCCCGTTATCTGATGCAGTACTTCATCTGCACGTTTATCGTCGTCACTTAAAACGATTCCGTTTCTTTCACAAATCTGAAAATGTTCAGATTTGGTTTTTTCCTTAGTTATATCGTGTAAATAAGATGCTGTGACCGTTTTTCGTGTTTCTTCATACGAAAAATTTAAAAGCTGACATATTTCAAACGCTGTTTTTGCAACGGACACGACGTGAGAAAGTCTTTTTTCCGACAGCTCACGTGATGCCGCCATATGAAGCTCATTTATATAATCAAGTTCTGTAAAGTCCATGTTCGTTTATATATTCAAGTACTTCTTTTGATACTTTCTTTGATATATTCCTTCCGTTTTTTACGTCGTTTCTGATCTCTGTTGACGACATTTCGTAAGGCGGATAGACGGGTGTTATGATACGTGCGGAAAACCTTTTTTCGTATTCCGCTTTTTTTTCTTTTATCCTCTGCAGGATCTCGCCGCCGTCATCTCTCGGAAAGCATACAACGGTGCAAAGGGAAAATATTTCCTCGGGGCCTTTCCACTCATCAAGCGTTAAAAACATATCGTCACCGACGAGTAGGAAAAGCTCATTATCCTCCGTTTTGAAATGGCGCAGCGTGTCCTTTGTATAGCTTACCCCTTCTTTTTCTATCTCATAATCGGAGACAGTAGCTTTTTTGATCTTTCCGAAGGCAAGACGTGCCATATCAAGCCTCATATCGGGGTCGTCATCGCCTCTGACCTGCTTATGCGGAGGGGTATATGTGACGGTTATCAAAAGCTCATCAAGCTTTGCGCACTTGATAAAATACCGTGCCGCCTTTACGTGGCCGTTGTGCGGCGGGGCAAATGTTCCGCCGTAGATGCCTATCCGTTTCTTCCTCATTTTGGAAGTATTATGCGTGTTTCACGGCGCTTTTTGTCCTGTGTCTCACGGTAGATAACAAACTTTGCGCCGAGAACGGAAACACCGTCGGCACCCGTCGCCTCACAAACGATATCACACGCTTCTCTTGCCGTGTAGGGGGAGTTTTCCAAAACGTGAACCTTCACAAGCTCATGCGCTGTGAGTGCGTCGGAAATCTGCTTTATCATATTTTCGCCGATCTCGTTTTTACCTATCTGAAAAATGGGGGCAAGCGGCTGTGCCTTGGCTCTTAAAAATGCCCTTTGCTTTGATGTTAACATAATTCTCCTATTTTTTCCGCAAACTGCGCAAGCGCGTTTGCCCTGTGGCTTATTTTGTTTTTTTCCTCTGAGGAAAGCTCTGAAAACGTTTTGGAAAGTTTAGGGAAGTAGAATAACGGATCGTATCCGAAGCCGCCGTCACCCTTTTCCTCTTCAAGTATGATACCCTCGGCTCTGCCCTCTGCTTCAATCACGCGTCCGTCGGGAAAAACACAGCAGATGGCGCACATAAAATGCGCTGTGCGTTTTTCATACGGTACACCATTAAGATTCTCAAGCAGTTTTTTGTTGTTTTCTTTGTCGCCTGACCCCGAATAACGTGCGGAGTAAATGCCGGGTTCACCGTTCAAATAATCGACGCAAAGCCCCGAATCATCGGCAATTCCGATATATCCGAGCCGTGCGGGCACAGATGCCTTTATTTTTGCATTTTCGGCAAATGTTTCGCCGTCTTCTATTATTTCGTCTGTGCAGTCTATATCGTATAAGGAC
>JAZNEN010000185.1:0-7176 GCA_045588615.1 Eubacteriales bacterium | reverse complement strand
ATCATTATAACACATTAAATTTTTATTCACCCCTTTATTTGTCGCCTATCAATGTATGTCATAATATGATAAATTGTACTTTCAATCTTGACAACTATTTTTAATTGTGGTATCCTTATGAAAGATAGTGTATAAAATGCTGATAATGAGGAGTATTCATATTATGATACCAAAAAAAATTTATTATTGCTGGTTTGGAAAAGGCAAAATGCCTCAATTGGCATATAAATGCATTGAAAGTTGGAAAAAATATTGCCCGGATTACGAAATCATAGAGATAAATGAGACTAATTTTAATGTGGATGAACATCCGTATACATCATATTTTTATAAAAAAAGAAAGTTTGCTTTCGTTAGTGATTATGTGCGCTTAAAAACTATATATGAAAACGGCGGGCTTTATATGGATATAGATGTTGAAATGTTCAGAAACTTTGATGATCTGTTAACATATGATGCATTTTTCGGATTTGAATATAAAGCAGCCGTAAATTCAGGATTAGGTTTTGGTGCAACAAGCGGATGCCGTATTTTATATGATATGATGCAAAAATATAATGAAATAAAACCTGATAGTAACGGCAATTATGCACAAGTTATTTGCACGAAAATCAATACCGATGTTTTAATTGATTACGGTCTTGAACTGGGTGGAAAGACACAATATTTACAAAATGACACCGTCGCTGTTTTTTCACTTGATTATCTTAATCCTCTGTTTTGGGATGGTGTTTTATATAAAACGGAGAACACATACTCCAAGCATTGGTGCAACGGTTCATGGATTACACCGAAAGACAAATTAAAATTAAAGTTAAGCAAATACTATCAAAAGATAAAAAAACTATTTTCAAATTAAACTACTGTCATTACTTTCTGAATAATATAAGACCTCTTCGGAGGTCTTTATATTTTTCAAATGGTTGTGCGAGCGTACAGTATAACAGTAAAATCCGCTGTTATTTCAAACGGCGTTACGTCTGACAGTTTCGCCCTTTTCTCCGCAGGCGTTGTGTAATAGTACGGTGTCATTGCAAAAAGATCCGATATTGTTTTGCCTGTTTGCGGTGTGAATTTATATTTTACACGTCTTTTTTCGCGAAGTGTGAAGCCTTCAAGTATATCGTCATTTTCCTCTTTTATACGTACATCATCGTAAACCCTTTTTTTAAGCTCCAGAAGATGCTCGGGATTGGGCACCGCAAGAACAAGCGTACCGTCTTTTTTAAGAACACGCTTATATTCATCGATAGCAAGCGGAGAAAAAATGTTAACTACCGTGTCAAAAGCACCGTCAAGATACGGCATGGAGTAAACACTTCCAACACAGAAAGTCCCGAATTTTTCGCCTTTGCAAAGCTTTGAGGCATACTGTACGGCTTTTTTCGATATATCGATTCCATATACCTTACTTACGTGCTCGTTTTCACCGATTTTCTGCGTGTAATACCCTTCTCCGCAGCCCGCATCAAGTACTGTTTCACCCGATACCGCGCCGCACACCGCAAGGCGAAGCGGCTCGTAATAACCTCCTGAGAGAAAATCACGTCTTGCCATAACCATAAACGTATCATCTCCGTGTGTTTTGCCGCTTTGTTGCATAGAAAGATTTACATAGCGCGACGATGAAATATCATAGCTGTGTCTTTTTTCGCATTTAAGCGTGTTTCCGTCATTAAATAATGTGCCCGAGCATACAGGGCATTTAAAAATTTCTTTCATCAGGGTGTGAACCCCCTTTCAAATTCTATATTGACACCGTCTGTTTTTAAAATTATACCTCCGTCACGGTCAGTACGGTATACTTCCATGCCGAGATTTTCGATTTTTCCAACGACGGCTGAAGACGGCAGCTCTTCGCCATCATCATTTGCCGCTGATATCACCGCATATTTCGCACCTACTGCCTTTAAAAATCCCTCTGTGCTTGATTTATTTGAACCGTGATGTGCGATCTTTATAACATCGGCTTTAAGATCAAAGCCAGAATTAAGCAGTACGCTTTCACACACAAGCTGTCCGTCACCCATAAGAAGCATTCGGAAATCTCCGTATTCAAGCATCTGAACGACAGATGCTTCATTATCGTCATCAAGCATCAGAAGTGCCTCGTTCGGTGCATATGTTGTCAGCACCGCACCGCCTAAAGTCAGCACATCTGCAACCTTTGATGTGATAACAGGCACATTTTTTTCATTGGCTCTTTCTATCATCTTTTCATATTCATTGCTGCTGTTGCTTCTCGGACTTATATAGAGCTGTTCTATATCAAAATTTTTTATAAGCTTCACCATAGAACCGATATGATCCTTATCGGGGTGTGTTCCTACAACGTATTTCAGCTTTTCCACACCGAATTTTTCGAGTGTTTTTTCAATATAGTCATAGCTTTTTTTTACTCCCGTATCAATGACCATATACTCGCCGTCACACGATAAAAGCATAAAATCAGCTTTGCCGACATCCCCGAAAAGCACGGTAAGCATAGGAAGATTTTCTCCGTCCGACACTTTTGTTTCACCGCTTAATGTATCACTTTGCGCTATGTTCGGTGTGCATGAGCACATGAGTATAGCTAATACCGTAATAAATGATAATAATTTCAAATAATATCACTCCTTATTTATTTTATACCATGAAAAAGAATTAAAAACAACCGCATACTGTAAACAATATTTAACGCATAAACAGACGGTGAAATTAATACAATTAAGCAAAGACTTAAAAACGGAGGTTGTTATGCAAAACTGCTACTTACCCGAGGGTGAATATATTTCAAACGAGGAAAACATACGCTTTTGCAAAAATGAATCGTTGCTTCAAAAAGCAAAAGAAACAGGTAAAATACTTGAAGGACGCGCTGCGGTTTGTGACAGAAATATGGATCTTACCGTCAATTTAGGCGGTGATATAATCGGATTTATCCCGAGGAAAGAAGCTGTGTTTTCTCCGGATGGGAGCGAAACAAAAGATATCGCCATATTAACACGCGTTGGAAAACCCATTTGCTTTCACGTTAAGGATATTATAAGCGAAAACGGAAGAAAAAAAGCCATTCTTTCTCGTTTGTCAGCTCAAAAAGAATGTTATGAAAATTTCCTGTCAAAACTCAATTGCGGCGATATAATATCCTGTCGTATCACACATACGGAACATTTCGGTGCATTTGCTGACATAGGCTGCGGAATGATAGCTCTCTTGCCCATCGACTGCATTTCTGTTTCCAGAATCAATCATCCGGAGGAAAGATTCACACAAGGGACACCTTTGCGCTGTGTTGTAAAGCATATCGATGAAGAAAACAAACGAATTTATATATCAACAAAAGAGCTTCTCGGCACGTGGGAAGAAAACTGCAAAAATTTCTCCCCGGGTCAGACCGTAAGCGGTATTATCAGAAGCGTGGAAGAATACGGTATTTTTATTGAGCTTGCTCCAAATCTTGCAGGCCTCGCCGAATACAGCGAAGGCATAACAGCAGGAACGGAAGCGGCTGTATACATTAAAAGTATGAATCCTGAAAAAATGAAGATAAAGCTTGTTATCGTTTCAGCCTTGAAAGAAGAAACCAAGAACAAAAAAATTCAGTATTTTATTCCCGAAACTGAAAAACATATTGATTTTTGGCAATATTCTCCTAAAGAAAGCAATAAATACATAGCCACCGTTTTTGGAAATTAACAATTTATTATTGAACGGGTGAAAACTTACGGTTATAATTAAATCAGATGATCTTCCAATAACTGTATGCAGTAGAAAAGGAGAAAAAATTGAAGAAAAAAAGAACCGCTTTGCCGTTACTTTTAGTCATGGCATTCATCGTTTCGGGCTGCACCGGAAGTCCTGAGGACACCGCATCCGGGCTCGACACCGCACCGCAGACAAAAGCTGAAACAGACGAAAAAATCACAACTCAGACGCCTGACACCGCACCGCCGAAACCGGATGTCAAATATTATACAAACCCTCTTACGGGTGAGCATAATGCCCTTCACGACAATATTCTGAAAAGACCTGTTGCAGTAGTTCTTAAAAATGATATGACGGGCGCACCTCAGGTAGGAATTGCCAAAGCCGACATAATTTACGAGGCTGCGGTGGAGGGCGGGATGACACGTCTTTTGGCGCTTTATTCTGACTACGCACATATGACGGATATCGGTCCTGTAATAGATTCAAGAGCATATTTTTATGACTTTGCCCGCGCACACGATGCCGTCTTTATTCAGGCAGGAACAAGTGCTTACGGCAAGAACGCTCAAAAGGAAGATGGGATCGACTGTATAGATGCCATTATAGGCGAAATGTCGCCGACCTTCAGACGTGATGAAACTCTCATTGATGAAAGGGGATATTCAAGCAGTATCGTTGCCGTCGGCGGCGGTATTTACGATAAAATAAAATACAGCGGAATGAGAATTGAAAACGAGGTAAAGACCTCACTCACTATGAATTTTGCGCTGTCTGCATCCGATTATACGCTTGACGGCGATGCTTGTATAAAGCTTTCCGTTCCCTATTCATCATCTATGACACCGCATTTTGAATATTCGACGCTCTCAAACACGTATACAAGATATCAGTACGGAGAAGTGCACAAGGATAACGACGGCACGCCATTGCGCTTTACAAACATACTCGTACTGTTTGCGCAGCATACGGTCGTCGATTCAACATCCGGGGAAACAGATATCGTAACTGTCGGCACAGGAAGCGGTTATTACGTGTGCGGCGGAAAATATATCCCCATAACATGGGAAAGAGAAAGTGCGGATGTTCCCTTCAGGTATGTAAAAAGCAACGGCGAAGAACTTGAGATATGCCGCGGCAAAACATTTGTATGTGTAACATCCGAAAAAAGAAAAACCGACGTAACATTTGGCTAAAGGAGAAATAAAAATGAAGGAATATGTCATAAAAAAACAAGGCGAAAGCTGGGAAAACATCGAAAAAGCGTATATAAACGAATATCCGTGGGGCAAAGACTATTGCCCTGTTACATATTTTCAGGCAGTTCATAACGATGATGCATTTATAATTCGTCTTACCTGCGAAGAAAAATCACCGAAGGCTGTGCACGAAGGATACATGGCACCTGTTTATAAGGACAGTTGTCTTGAGTTTTTTGCATGCTATGCCAAAGGCGGGTACATAAACTGTGAAGTAAACAGTGTCGGTGCTGCTCTTATTGCATACGGTGACGACAGACACGAAAGAACACCGCTTTTAGAGCTTTGCGGTATGCTTCCCGATGTCAAAGCCGAAACAAATGACGGATTCTGGCAGGTTACAATTACTATGCCCTATGAGATCATAGGAAAAGTATACGGCGATGTTGCTATATCATCAGGCTATGAGTTTTACGGTAATGCCTATAAGTGCGGTGACGACTGTGAAATTCCGCACTACGGCATGTGGAATGCCGCAACATGCGAAAAACCCGACTTTCACCGTCCCGAATTTTTCGGAAAATTTATTGTAGAATAATGTTTAAAATATGTAGGGCGGGGGTTTATCTCCCGCCGAATTTTATTTTCAGTACAAAAGCAAAACGGCGGGGGTTTTCCCCGCCTTACATTGAAAATAAATCATTTTCCCATCATTTCATCTATGGAAATATCTAAAATATCAGAAATCTCTGCCAAAAGAAATATATCCGGGTAACAGATTTCTCGTTCCCATTTAGATACAGCAAAAGCACTTACTCCCAAAAGTTTCCCAAACTCTCCTTGTGTCATGCCGCATTCTTTGCGATATCTCAATATATATTCACCTATACGGATATTGTTTTTCATTTTATACGACAATATATTTCACGGCAGCGACTCATCATGCCGAATGCGATCATTTCGCGTCTTATAAAGCAAAAATCATCGTGATAACGCAAAATGATCTCATTGACTTCTCTTTCTGTATACTCACGTTTGAGCTCGAAGTGTTTAAGGATCTCATAAAGAACTATCTCTCGTTTTTTTCTTTGAGTCGGCACCTGCATCAGTCTGCCGTATTTGAAAAAATGTGATATGACCTCTTTTTTGTATTTTTCTTCGGTGTCTACAATTGCGCCGTCATTTTTTATAAACTCAAAAAGAGGCTTATCAAAAATTTCCCGATTCAATGAATAAATGATATAAAACTGTGAACGAGAGCAATTTACAACACCTGCAGATTCCATTTTTTTAAGATGGTAACAGATCGTAGCAGGTGTAAGTGATAACTCACAGGCAATCCGTTCAACATATGAATCTTCTCTTAAAAGAATATTGAGAATTTCAAGACGTGTTTCATCAGCAAGGAGCTTTAAAAGTTCAAGCTTTTCTTTCACTCTTCCACCTCTTCATCTTCAAATACAAATGCAAACAGATTGTTCTGTACCCTGAACTCACGCCACATATTTAATATCTCTTTCAAAACTTCCTTTTTGATTTTAGCTTTAAAGATTTTTTCGGGATCGCCATCTTTTTCCGCCTGTGCGAGGTCATTATTGTAAGTATTGTAAAAATTGACTCTCATAAATATTTCGGGATAGAGTGAAATTTCCATAACAGATTTTTCATCGTCCGATAATCCGTCATAACAATAGGAAATAACGGGAAAATGTTTTATCAAATTTTTGAATCTGGCACTCATGAGGCTAAGAGCATTATCCGCCCCGGAAATAAGCCCCGCCGCCATTGCCACATTATAAATACCGGCCCTTAACTGTAGCGCACCTCTTTCAGTAGGATGATCCTTATTAACAATATTCGCTTCAGATTTGCAAGTATCATATTTTTCTTTTGTAATTTTCCATAGGCTGTCAAAGATTTCTTGTTTATTCATATAATATCCGCCTTTCTGTTTTTGCAGCTGCACTGATATTATACATATCTAATCACTTTGTGTCAATACTGTTTAGATAATTTTCTAATCAATTAAACCAATGGTTTTAAAATATCCATCTGATGCAATTTACACTAAATCAATAAATGAGCTTTCAGGGAGAGCCCCGACATCACGTCGGGTAAGAGGGTAAACGAATATTCGAGCTTTGAATTTTGTATATCTTTTTACCCTCTGAGTCACGCTGTGCGTGACGGCTCTCCCAAAAAGCGCGGGACTTCTCTCTGCATTTTGAGCGAAGAAATAGGCAGGCTCAAATTTCGGCAGAGAACTTGTTTTCTCTGCCGATTTGTG
>JAZNEN010000184.1:0-2724 GCA_045588615.1 Eubacteriales bacterium | reverse complement strand
AAGAACTCTTCCCAATATTTTGTATCCCATTCTTCCTGAGCAGAACCTGCGTATTTAAAATCTTTTTCAAGCAGCGCTGTATATGAAGCCGGATCTTTAGGCGGCGGTGTACCGTTCTTGTAATGCATATAATAATCGATGATCAGCTTATAGAAAGCGAATATTGCAAACGAATCCATTGCTAAGTGGCTTGTCGCAAGGGCAAGACCGTTATAACCGTCCTGAGAATGAACGATATATATCACGTTCATTTTTTTATCGAATTTTGTCAGCTTTTTGTGTGCAACCTTTTCAAAAAACTTTTTCTCATCAGCCTTTGTCTTTTTTGAAAAATCAACAATATTTATATCCGGTTCTTCGAAGTCGGCTATATACTGGTATATTTCCTTATCTTTTTTGGTTATTCTTAGGTTCATGCACTCCTGCTTTTGATACGCAGTGCTGATTGCCTTTTTAAGCACCTCTTCGTCAAAATCTATTTTAAAAAAGCATGAAGTGCATATCGTATTTACCTGCTTTAAGAGGCAGAATTTCTGAGCATAGAAGAGAAGGTGCTGTGTAGGGATCAATTTGTAATATTTTTTTTGATTTTTCATAGTGGTTCCCCTGTCCTTTTTGTAAAAATATCAATATTCTTTATTTGCTTATCTGCTTGATAATTTCGCGCAGCGAAATTTCGGGGTTGTCCATTGCGATATTGAGGACTTTAAGAAATCCTTTATGCGCTGTTGTTATTTCCTCAGGAGTATACGATTTGGGCTTGTATTCATAATAGCAGTGAAGATCACCTGTGCCGTCACAATCCATTACAGTGGGATAAAGCGGCTGAGAAGCAGCACCGTTTCCGTACCATTTCAACTTGAACCGTACATTATGAGGGGAAGAAATATGCATTGGCTGATATGTGAAGCACATAGCATAAAACTGTCCGCCAAGCGGTTTATTGTAATGTGTTTCTTCAAAAGCCATTACTTTCATCGGATCGGCTTTTGTGTGGAACATTGTTTCACACTGTTGCTCAAATGATGATAAAACGGCGCTTTCAAATGAACTGTTGTAATCAAATATCTGTCGGAAGGGAAATGCACATGCCTTTGAGCCGCCGGCTGTTTTTTCCGCTATAGTGGCACGTCTTGCATAAGTAAGATAAAGTGTAATATCGTTTATATTGTTCATTGCCATAAGATAGACGGATATTGCGGTTGTAATAATTGCATTTGCCGAAACATTGTTTTGTTTACTGTAAACTTCGATCTTATTGATAATATTTTTATCGTATTTGAGCACGAGATGCTTCGCAACGGGATTGAAAGAAAATGTCATTGCGCATGTTGAATCGGGATGTTTTTTTCTCATTTTTTCGAGAAGACGCGGACCTGCAATATCGGTGTAAACAGGTACAGGAGTAGAGTAAAATTCTTCCCAATATTTTGTATCCTTCTCCGCCTGTGCGGAGTCTTCATATGCGAATTCCTTTTCAACCATTGATATGTACGAAGCGGGATCCTTAGGGGCGGGTGTACCTTCGCTGTAATGCATATAGTAATCTATGATCAGCTTGTAAAAGGCAAATATTGCAAAGGCATCCAGAGCCAAGTGGCTCGTTGCAAGGGCAAGACCGCTATAACCGTCGCGAGAATGAACAATGTAAATTTCATTCATTTTTTTATCAAACCGGGACAGCTTTTTATGTGCGACCTTATTAAAAAACTTTTCTTCATCTACCGCTGATTTTTTTGAAAAATCTACAACTTTTATGTCAGGATCCTCATAGTCTGCTATATATTGAACCACATCTTTACCTATTTTCGTTATACGCAGACTCATACATTCCTGCTTTTTATATGCAGTTCTGATTGCCTTTTTAAGCAATTTATCGTCAAAGTCCATCTTAAAAAGATATGAGGTACATATCGTGTTTACCTGTTTTGACAGGCAGAATTTCTGAGCGTAAAAGAGAAGGTGCTGGGAGGGAAGAAGGTTGTAATATTTTTTGGAATTATTCATTGAGTTTGACCCTTATTATGTTTTTTTGCGATGATTTCACCAATCGTTATATCATCAGATGAGATACCTTTATTTATTATATACATTATGTACTTATGGATCGAAGAAATTAAATCTTCCGAATAATACTTTGTACGGTACTCATAATAACAGTGAAGATCTCCGCTTTTATCCATATTCATAACCGACAGGTAGAAAGGATTGGTTGCAACTCCGTTGCTGTGCCACTTTGCACGGAAATCGACGAAGTTATCCGGAAATGCGACTGTTTGAACTGTAATAGCGGAAAGTCCGTATGTTGCACCCATTGGTAGGTTATACATTTTTCTGCGCAGTCCCATTGCCTCCAACGGACTGAAATACATATGCTTGTACATAGTTATCAAATTTTCAAACACATCGACAACAAACTGGGAAAATTTTTTATCGTGCGGAACATTCATTCTGAAATTATGTACATGGACGCGTGTACCGCCGCATGTCTTTTCTGCATATGAACCGCGCCTCGAATTAAGGGCATTGATAACTATATCATCAATGCCGTTATTTCTCTTTGAAAGGAATATGTAAAGTGCGGCTGTAAACAAGCATTGTATGGAAACGTGTTTTTCCAAACAGTAATCCATGATCTTTTTTACTTCCTGAGCGGGAATTATATGTACGCTGTGACGTCCTAACGAAAGTAAGTCAAGATGCGCAACGTATTTGATCGTAGGA
>JAZNEN010000183.1:0-25301 GCA_045588615.1 Eubacteriales bacterium | reverse complement strand
AAGCTTGACAGTGTTATTGCTTCTGGTGTGTCGTCGATTATAAGATCTACACCTGTGAGAGTTTCAATGGTTCTTATGTTTCTGCCCTCACGTCCGATAATTCTGCCCTTCATTTCATCGTTGGGAAGTGCAACTACCGATACAGTTGCTTCCGCAACGTGATCTGCTGCACATTTCTGGATAGCCAAGGAAATGATGTTCTTCGCTTTTGTTTCCGCTTCTTCCTTGAACTGTGCTTCGATCTCCCTGATCTTTGCGGCTTCGTCGTGTCTTACTTCCGCTTCGATCTTTTCAAGTAATTCCGCCTTTGCTTCTTCAGCCGTGAGACCTGCGATCTGTTCAAGCTTTTCTTTCTGAGCCTGCTTCAGCTTCTCGATCTCTTCGGTAAGTTCCGTGTTTTCTTTTATCTTTTTGTTCAGTGTCTCTTCTTTTTTCTCAAGTGATTCGTACTTTTTATCAAGTGCTTCCTCTTTGGCAACTGCCCTTGATTCAAGACGTGACACTTCTTTTCTGCGTTCCTTGATATCACGGTCTGCCTCTGTTTTCTGGCGGAGAATATCTTCTTTCGCTTCAAGCAGAGCTTCTTTTTTCTTCGTTTCAGCAGCCTTTGCAGCTTCGTCGAGGATCTGCTTTGCTTTTTCTTCCGCAGAGCCTATAGCCGCTTCACCGACTTTTTTGCGGTAAACTATACCTATAACGATACCGACAGCAAGGAATACAACGGAACAAACAATGGCGATGATTATTGCTATTGTTGTGTCCATAATTCCAACAATTAACCTCCTTTTCCTTTGATTTTATGCAAATAGGTGAGATATACCATACCTCACCTATTATTATAATGAAAATAAACTATTTTGTCAACAGTTAAACAAAGCAAAATGTGTCTTTTTTAATAAATTTTTCCTTTATATCAAGTTAATTTTCACTGAAATCAAATGGAAGCGTAATTTCTTTTGTGCCTTCATACTCTTTTATGTGATGTTTTACGCCGAGTTCGTTCATCCATTCCTGTGTAATTATCGTTTTAAAAGTGTGCGTGTTATATCCGCCTCCCGCATCGTTGTCCCACAGCCACTTCGGTGTAGGCCAAAGGCACATTTTGGGCTTTACAGCCTTATAAAAGTCAAAATTTACACCGTTTTGTCCGTGATGTGCCATTTGCACAATGTCACATTTCAGCTTTTCGGGTGTTTGTATTTCAAGCACACGGTTGCCTGCATCCTCTGCCAGGTCGCCCAAAAACAAAACCTTCTGATCTTCGGCAGTCATTATAAATGCCATTGAGGTGTTGTTTATCAGCTCCTCTGTAAATTTGTCCTCGCTGACATAAATTATCTCAAAGGAGACATTGTCAACGCTGATAATATCACCGATCTCAGCCACATGCACGATATCTCCGAGTGTTTTTTCAATAATGTCCGTGCTTTCCTTTGCGTAGCCGTAGGCTGTGACCGTATTGTAAAAGTCATCATCGATAAGATGCCAAACGACTTTTTTAACCTCGATCTTATCGGCATTGTTACGCATTATTTCACCGAATGCGTCTGCGTGGTCGATGTGGCTGTGCGTTATAAACCAACAGTCAACGATGGGCTTTTTGCCGTTTGAAAGCGTGTACAGAAAATCAAGAAGCTGACAGGCATCGCCTGTATTTCCTCCGTCAATGACGATCAGTTTGCCGTTTTCTGTTTTTACAACATAAGACATCATCTGTATAGGTGTTGCCGAATGTATCTGGTAAAGTGATGTACTCATTTTTAAAACCTCTCTTTCAGGTAAACTGTATCATAAATTATGTCAAAAGTCAATAATGATGCAAATAGTGAAGGCGTAAGTTTTTTTGATTGACATTTGTACACTATTGTGTTACAATTTAAAACAACACGAAATTTAACGGACAGTGTCAGAAGAGGGAAAATGAAAAATCCAAAATTTTCTATAATCATTCCGGTTTACAACGTTCAAGAACATATAAAGTTTTGTTTGGACAGCATATTGTCCGGGACATACTCTGATTATGAAATTATCTGTGTTAATGACGGTTCGACCGATGACAGTGCAAAAATATTGGAAGAATACAAAGATAATCCCAAAATTAAAATTATCCATAAAGAAAACGGCGGACTGTCGTCAGCAAGAAATTGCGGTATGGAATACGCCGAGGGAGAATATATTGTTTTTATTGATTCCGATGATTTTGTCCATCACACATATTTAGAGTTTTTTGATTTTGTAATAGAATTGCATCATCCTGATATTGCGGTTTGCTCGCACAAAAAGACCGACTCAAAGAAAGAAGAAGAAGCAGGGCAGTTTTACTTAAAGAAAAAGATCGGTATTGATTCTGTTCCGAGGATTCTTGTGGAGTTTGCCTGGGAACGTGCATATAAGAAAGAGATCATAAAAGATATTCGCTTTGATGAAAATTTAAAGTTCAATGAAGACAGAATGTTTAATCTTGATGTTTTACAGAATGCTGAAAAAGAATTGAAATTTTCCTATTCAGATATACAGCTGTACTACTACTATACAAATCCAAATGGGTTAATATATTCAGGAGGATATAATCCCGAATGCATAAAAAAACTTGTGGACAGTATCAGACAGAGAACAGAGTTATGCAAAAATAATAACAAGTCATTATATGTTACACAAGGAATAAAGCTTTCTGTGTCATACAGACATTTATCCGGAAAAAATGGAAGAACAAAAGAAAATTTGCGTTGGTATAAGGATACTATGCGGTATTTTATACCATTGCTGAGAGCGTCGGAACATATTTCAACTAAAAAAAAGATACAGTATCTGGCGCTGGGCAAATTTCCTTTTATATACAGTATTGCAATGAAAGTGTTAAAGTGAGCTGAATTGAAAAAATATGTCCTCTTAAAGCCAACTGCTTTTCAAGGGCATATTTTTTATATTTAATACCGTGAAAGCAGATAACATACGCTTGACAAAAAAAGGTATCGGGTATATAATCTTACCGAAAAGAGAGGCGGAAATTATGAAGATAACAGACATACATTCACACACATATTTCAGCGCATGCGGCGCTGACAAGCACGAGGATACTATCGAAGCGGCAATCAAGGGCGGTATTGAGGTTTTCGGTATCTCCGATCACTGCTACGGAATAGGCGACAGACGAGAAGAATACTGCCGTATAATATACGAAATGAAGGAAAAATACAAAGGACAGATAAAGCTTCTTTGCGGTATTGAGATAGCTACCGTTCCCGGACTCGGTGTATACGATCCGGAAAACCTTTTGCCCGAATTTGAATACTGCCTTATTGAGCATATTGACCGCGATGAAAGCACCGTCGGCGAGGGCATATTTGAATATGTGAAAAGATTTCCGTGCAAGACGGGAATTGCACACACTGACCTTATCGGTATGGCAAAAAATAAAGGATATGATCCGACGGAATTTCTGCATAAATTCGCAGAGGCGGATATTTTCTGGGAGATGAACGTCAATTACGACAGCATACACGGCTTTAATGAGCATGAATATACCCTTAATTTTCTCGGAAGCCGTGAAACGCAAAAGATCGTGCGTGATTCGGGAATCAAGCTTACAGTCGGCTTTGACGGCCACCGTGTCTATGATTACGCCCCCGAAAGAGTACGCACGATGAATGAGTTTATTTTTAAAAACGGCTTTAATATTCAGGAATTTTAATGCTGTTTACACCTTAATTTTTGAAAAAAATCGGAAAGAAGCGACATCGCTTCTTTTTCTTTTATACCGCCGATGACTGTAGGATGATGGTTGAAGGGAAAGGTATTCAAATCGCAAACAGTGCCGAAAGCCCCCGCTTTTGTATCGGATGCGCCGTAAAATACATGTTCGATCCTTGCGTTAATAATTGCACCTGCGCACATTACGCACGGTTCAAGCGTTACAAATATGTCGCATCCGCACAGCCGCCAGCCGCCAAGCGCTCCGCAGGCGCTGTCAATTGCGCTTATTTCAGCGTGGTGAAGTGCGTTTTTTTCACTTTCCCTCGTGTTGTGTCCTTTTGATATGATTTTCCCGTTTTTAACGATGACCGCCCCGACAGGAACTTCATTTTTATCAAGCGCCTTTTCCGCCTCGGAAAGGGCTTCTTTCATATAATACGATATTTCTTCATAAGTATAAGCCATATTTACCTCTGTATCGGTTGAAGTGCAAGAAAAGCGAAAAGAATACAAACGAGTGCATAAAAAATTACAAGCGGAGATATTTTACAAAAGCGCGGCTTTTCTCTGAAATAGCCGTTTTTATAAAGTATTACAGCGCATAAAATGCCAAGCGGAACAATAAATATCCCTGCTTTTAAAAATGATGAAAAAGGAATATCCGCGCCGATGTAAGAAAGGACAAAAGCCGAAAGATTATTTAAAAAATGCAAAAGCACGGCAAAGAATACCGAACCTGTTTTTACTGTGAAATACCCGAAAATAAGACCGCACAGAAACGCAAACGGCATTTGCATCAGGTTCATGTGGAAAAGCGCAAACATAAGGGATGAAAATATCACAGCTCCGCTTTTGCCAAACGGCAAAACAGAGCCCAAAACAAATCTCCGCATCAGTATCTCCTCAAGCAAAGGAGGTAAAATGACGAGGTGAACAAACGATGTTATAATCGACGGAATGTCCGAATATATAGGAAAATCGGTACTTATGCTGTAACCGAGGTGCGAAAACACCTCTGATACGGCAGAGGAAAGAACATTTCCCGCATATATCACACATAAAGTGAAAATAACACATAAAAACGGCAGTTTAGGAAGTGTATGAGTATCCTTTTCCGTAACATCTGCGTATGATGAAAGGTATACTGTACAAAGTGCCATCGATATACCGTATGACAGCATATTGAGTAAGGCTGTGAAAAAACCTTCATACGGTGAAATAAGCGAAAAAAGCATTTGGCAAAGTAAAAAAATATACAGCGAGAGTACGACTGTATTTTGTTTTTTATACAATTTACCGCCCCCTTTTTCAATATGTGACCATTGTACATCACTATTCAAAAAAAATCAACACTTATTCACAAAAAAGTAAAAAAGAAAAAGACGAAAGCGTTGGTTTTTAAAATTTTTATGCAAAATGTACGAAATGTTTCAAAGATTTTTGTCTATAACGACGGTGTCAAAATGATGTGATAACACACGGAAAAGCTTGATTTGTTAAAAAAAACAGAGTATAATAGACGGAGCGTGTGAAAAAATCGATCAAAACGCACTTTTATGGAGAATTTAATGAATAAGATAAGAAGTACGGCGCAAAGGGTATACAGCGACATTCGCTCCAATCCCCAAAAAGCCGTGAAACCCGCAATTATTGCACTGATGTGTTGCATGTTTATTGCATATGTGTGTTACATGTGTACATTCACGGCAGTAACAGTTGCATACGCTGACGGTGTGCGCATAGGTGCTGTTAATTCGGCAGATGTGTTTGCGCCCGTGATGCAGGCATCAAACGATGCAAAAGCAATTACATATCCGCCCGCGAAAACTCCGGATATCACATTTGAGGTCAGTCTTTCCAGAGGCGGCGAAACACTTTCACAAAAACAGATATATGAAAAGGTCTATGCTGTTGCAACGGACGGATACCGCGCGATGTACGGTTTATACGTTGACGGAAAGTTTTCCGCCGCGGGTGAAAGCCGCGAAATGCTCAACGGTATTATAAAGACCGTTGAGGACGGTATTAAAGCGCAGGGCGGCGAGGATGCACATATAACATCGTCGCTTGAAGTGAAAAAGGTCTACTGCAAGGGCGAATATGCGCACACATCGGACAGAATACTTGCACAGCTTTCCGGCGGACTTTCATATACAGATTTTACCGAAGGTGAGGACATCTTCAATATATTTTTTGAAGAGGATGCGGATAAATCATTTGCACCCGATATTTCAAACTCAAATCCCTCGGGCATCAATACCAATCTTGATACACAGATACAGACAAAGTATGTGACGGTAAGCGAAGAAATACCGTTTGGCACTGTGTATGAACAGACAGAAAAATATTTCAAAGGCACATACATAAAGAAAAACGATGGCGAAAACGGCATAAAAACAGTAACATATGAGATCAGATACGAAAACGGCAGGGAGATATCACGCACAGTCGTTGAAGAATCGGTTCTTTTGCTGCCTGTTGACAAAACGGTTTATATGGGTGTTAAAGAAAAACCCAAGACCGCTTCTACAGGTGAGTTTATATGGCCGCTTAAAAAGGGCGATTATATTATAACAAGTGACTTCGGATACAGACATGACGATGAGGTAAGCGGTTATCACGACGGAATAGATATGGGTGCCGATAAGGGAACGACGATATCTGCCGCAGACGGCGGACGTGTTATCGTTGCCGAAACACACAGAAGCTACGGAATATATGTGATAATCCAGCACGACGATGGCACAAAGACAGTTTATGCGCATATGTCAAAGCGCACTGTTTCCGTAGGCGACAGGGTATATCAGGGGCAGAAGATAGGTGAAGTCGGCTCAACAGGCTACTCCACAGGCGACCACCTGCATTTTGAAATCATCAAAAACGGAAATAAGGTCGACCCCGAAAAATATTTGCCCAAGAGATAATTCGTATCATTTTACCGCCCCGTTTTTCGGGGCGGTTTATTGTTGACTTTTTTGGGGAATGTGGTATAATAATACCGGTATACAAAACGAAAGAAAAAATAATGAAATACGATGTATTGATAATAGGCGCAGGTCCCGGCGGCATATTTTCCGCATATGAACTTATAAAGCGAAACCCCGAACTTAAGGTTGCCGTTTTTGAAGCGGGTCATGCGCTTGATAAGCGTAAATGCCCCATAGACGGGGAAAAGATCAAAAGCTGTATCGGCTGTAAGACATGCTCTATTATGAGTGGATTTGGCGGCGCAGGTGCGTTTTCTGACGGTAAATACAATATAACAAACGATTTCGGCGGTACTTTGTATGAATATATAGGCAAGAAGCACGCACTTGAGCTTATGAGGTACGTTGACGATATCAACATGCAGTACGGAGGAGAGGGGACGAAGCTTTATTCCACGGCAGGTTCAAAGTTTAAAAAGCTGTGTGTGCAAAATGATCTGCACCTGCTTGACGCTTCCGTGCGCCATCTGGGAACGGATATAATCTATATTGTGCTTGAAAATATGTATTCATATCTTAAAGACAGGGTAACATTCTTTTTTGATACACCGGTAGACTCAGTGGCTGTTATTGACGGCGGTTATAAAATATCGTGCAAAAACGGTGAATATACGTGTAAATACTGTATTGTTTCTGTCGGACGAAGCGGAAGTAAGTGGATGGAAAGTGTCTGTCGGGAGCTTGATATCGAGGTCAATTCAAACCGTGTCGATATCGGTGTAAGAGTTGAGCTTCCCGCAGAAGTATTTTCTCATATTACAGATGAGCTTTACGAAAGCAAAATCGTATACAGAACGAGCAAATACGGCGATAAGGTCCGCACATTCTGTATGAATCCTAAAGGCGCTGTGGTCAACGAAAACACAAACGGAATAATTACCGTTAACGGTCACAGCTATGAAGATCCCGCAAAGCAGACGGAAAACACAAACTTTGCCCTGCTTGTTGCAAAGCATTTTTCAGAACCGTTCCGTGATTCAAACGGCTATGCGGAGTCTATTGCAAGACTTAGCAATATGCTCGGCGGCGGTGTAATTATGCAGAGATTCGGCGATCTTATAAGAGGTCAGCGTTCAACTCCGGGAAGAATTGAAGAATCTTTTGTAACTCCTACACTTAACGCAACACCGGGAGATCTGAGTCTTGTGCTTCCCAAACGCATACTTGACGGCATAATCGAGATGATATATGCCCTTGATGAAATTGCACCGGGTACGGCAAACGAGGATACGATCCTTTACGGTGTTGAGGTCAAGTTCTACAATATGGAGGTGTGCGTTGATAAAAATCTACAGACGAAATACGAAGGGCTTTATGTCATCGGTGACGGAAGCGGTATCACCCACTCTCTTTCCCACGCTTCTGCAAGCGGTGTATATGTTGCAAGAAAAATTACAGATTAATCGTTTTGTGTGTTTTAACCACTACATGGCGGGAGCTTGTTCCCGCCATGTTCTATTAATTATATATAATAAATATTGACAATGTAAGTAGTTAGTGCTATAATACCGAATGTCGGTATTATTGTTTTTTTATATAAAAAAGGGGACATAAAATGTACGTTGTTGACAATGCGGTGATTATGGCGGCGGGTACGTCAAGCAGATTTGCGCCGCTTTCATATGAAATGCCCAAAGCGCTTATTACCGTTAAAGGTGAGGTGCTTATCGAAAGGCAGATACGCCAGCTTAAAGAAGCAGGCATTGATGAAATATATATCGTCACGGGATATAAGGCTGAAATGTTCTCGTATCTTGAGGGGAAATTCGGTGTTCATCTTGTGCATAACCCCGACTTTCTGAGCAGAAACAATAACGCAAGCATCTATGCAGTTAAGGATATACTTAAAAACTCATACATATGCTCGGCAGATAACTATTTTTCCGAAAACCCATTTGAAAGGGAAGTGGAGGACTGTTATTATTCGGCAGTCTATGCCGACGGTGCAACAAAGGAATGGTGCATGAAATACGATGAAAACGGCAGGATATATGACGTTAAAATAGGCGGTGAGGACGCCTGGTATATGCTCGGCCACGTTTTCTGGTGTGAGGCATTTACAGAAAAATTCCTTGAAATTCTGATTCGTGATTATGACAAGCCCGAAACTGCCGATCTTTTATGGGAAAGCATTTATATAGACAATATCGACAGTCTTGAAATGAAGATAAGAAAGTACGAAAACGGCGTGATTTTTGAGTTTGACACGCTTGATGAGCTTCGGCAGTTTGACGAAAGCTACGTAAATGACACACGCTCCGCAATTTTAAAAAATGTCTCTTTATCACTTGGCTGTAACGAAAGCGACATAAAATCCGTCTTATCTTATAAGGACAGCACGAATGCCGCCGCAGGCTTCAAATTCACCTGCAAAGGAAAAAAATATAAATACTCATACAGCGAAAAAGTATTAACGGAGGAATAAAAGTGGAAAAGGCAGAAAATGCAGCTGTAAAGCAGCTGCTTGAAAAGGTTTTGAAAACCGATGAATACAGCGCAATTTCCCGCATGGGCGGACTTACAAACCGTACATATAAAGTAACTGCCCTCGGTGAGGATTACGTTGTGCGTATTCCCGGAGAGGGCACAGAGGAGCTTATCAACCGCCGTGACGAGATGGTGAACACACGCCTTGCGTGTGACCTTGGGGTTGATGCTGAGCTTCTTTATTTCGGCGAAGACGGCTCAAAGGTGACAAGATACATAAAGGATGCCGTTACGATGTCAAGTGAAACGCTTAAAACCGATGAAAATATAAAGCGTATGGCAGATATCTTCAAAAAGGTGCATACATCCGGTGTCAACACGGGTGTACCGTTTGAGGTGTTTGAAATGGCGGGCGGTTACGAAAAGATAATTTCCGACAATAATGTACCGATGTATGATGACTATGACGAGATAAAAAAACACGTTATGGCTGTGAAAAATGAGATAGATGCGCTTATAAACGCTGAAAAGGTTCCTTGCCACAACGATCCGCTTTGTGAAAACTGGGTGCTCGGCGGTGAGCGTATGTATCTTATCGACTGGGAATACGCAGGCATGAACGACGGAATGTGGGACGTTGCCGACGTGTCCATTGAAGCAGGCTTTGACGCTGTGTGCGATGAAAAGCTTCTGACGGCATATCTCGGCAAAGCGCCCGGCGAAAAGGACAAAAAGCACTTCTTGGCAAGCAAAATATACGTTGACTATCTGTGGACTCTGTGGGCAAAAACGAGAGTGCCGTATGACGGACAGCCTATGGAGGACTGGGCAACTGAAAGATATACACGTCTTAAAGGCTTTATAAACGAATATAAAAGTATAGTCGGAGGAAATAAATAATGGCAGCCGGAATTATTGCAGGTATCACTTGGGCGATAGCCTCTTACATTCTCACACTCGCTACAGGTATGGAAGCGTTTTCCGCAGAATCGCTTCTGTTTGTTACTTTTATAAGCACATTTATACACGATGCGTCGTCTGCCATCTGGGCGACGGCATATAACGGTGTCAGAGGAAATCTTAAAAACGTATGGCATGCTCTGACAAAAACAAAAAGCGGTAAATGGGTAGTTGTTGCCGCAGTTATCGGCGGTCCTGTCGGTATGACGGGATATGTTATGGCACTCACTTATATGGGTGCATCGGTCGGTGCTGTTGCAAGTGCTGTGTTCCCCGCAATAGGAGCAATACTTGCGTACATATTCCTTAAAGAAAAAATGAAATGGTATCAGTGGGTATTTCTTATATTCACGCTGCTCGGTGTTTACGGACTCAGCTACTCACCCGAACTCAATATTGAAAACTTCTGGCTCGGTCTTTTAGGTGCGGCTATGTGCGCATTCGGCTGGGGCATTGAGGCTGTCATTCTTGCAAAGTGCCTGACAGATCCCGAGGTAAAGGACGAATACGCTTTGCAGATACGTCAGACAACGTCAGCGCTTACATACGCAATAATAATTCTTCCCGTTGTAAAGGGCTGGGGCTTCACGGTTGATCTTTTCACACCCGAAACAAAGTGGCTTATTCCCACGATAGTTATAGCAGGACTTTTTGCAACTCTTTCATACCTTTACTACTACAAGGCAATTTCACAAATAGGCGCATCAAAGGCAATGGCACTTAACGTAACGTATTGCGCGTGGATAGCAGTCATTCCGCTTGTGCTCGTGCTTTTCGGCGGGGAGATGCCCACATTCGGTGCGATCCAGATAATATGCACAGTTGTTGTTCTTGTCTGCGGTATATTTGCCGCCGCTGACTTCAAGGAAATATTCAAAAAAGGCGAATAAAATTTCAAATTGAATTTGATTTAAAACGGGCGGTCGGGGACGTCCGCCACTACTATGTTGTTTCATTTAGATTTTTACGATGACAGCGCCATGCCCGCACCCCCCCGCATCTTGCAGGCGAGCCTGCAAGATGCCCTGCGGGCGAATGGCGCAGATTTCCTGCGGAAATCTATTTGTCAATTTTAAGATGAAACAAGGTACTACATATAAAAACACGAAATGCTATTCGTTTTAAACGAATAGCATTAAATTTGAAAACGGAGATAATTATGCTGTTGTATATTGACCCCGGCACGGGTAGTATGCTTTTTACAATTTTGATAGGAGTTATCGGTGCAAGTATATTCTCTTTGAGAATGTTCTTTATAAAGTTCCGCTTCCGCCTCGGCGGAGGAAGTGCGAAAGCAGAAACCAAAAAGACACCCGTTGTTATATTTTCCGACAACAAAAGGTATTGGTCTGTTTTTGAGCCTGTCTGCCGTGAGCTTGACAAAAGAGGTATTGACACTGTTTATATGACGATGTCGGACGATGATAAGGCACTGCAAAGTAATTTTGAGCATATAAAGACAGAATTTATAGGCTCTGACAGTAAAGCGTTTATGAAGCTGAATTTTTTAAACGCTTCGATAGTTCTTTCTACAACACCCGGGCTTGAGGTATACCAGTGGAAAAAATCAAAGCTTGTTGACTGCTATATACATATTCCCCATGCAGCAAGCGAAATAACACTTTACAGAATGTTCGGTATAGACTACTATGATGCGGTACTTCTGTCGGGAGAATATCAGGCAGAAGACGTCCGTGCGCTTGAAAAGCTGAGAAATCTTCCCTCCAAGGAGCTTGTTAAAATAGGCATACCGTATATGGATGAAATGGCAAAAAGACTTGAAAAAGAGGGGTGTGCCGAAGACCATGAGCGAACAGTGCTTCTCGCGCCATCGTGGGGCAAGAGTGCAATTTTGAGTGTTTACGGTGAAAAGATAATTGATGTGCTTCTTGCTACGGGGTATAACATAATAGTCCGTCCTCATCCCCAGTCATTCACCTCTGAAAAGGAAATGATAGATAAGCTGATGAAGGAATATCCCGAAAGTGACAGACTTTCCTGGAACAGAGATACGGACAATTTTAACGTGCTTTCACGCTCTGACATACTTATTTCCGACTTTTCGGGCGTCATATTCGATTTTACGCTTGTCTACGATAAGCCCGTTATATATACCGACCCCGATTTTGATTTGAGCCCGTATGATGCGTGGTGGCTCAATAAGCCGCTTTGGACAGCTTCCGCACTTCCCAGGATCGGTCAAAGGCTGACAGATGAAAGTATGAATGACCTTAAAAATGTCATCGACACGTGCCTTAATGATCCAAAATATGCAGAGGGCAGACGGGAAGTCAAGGCTGAAACGTGGGAGCATTTCGGCGAAGGCGCTGTGCGCACAGCGGATTATATAGAGCAAAAATTGAATGAACTTACAAAGAAAGGGGAGAAAAACGGATAATGTCATTCTGGTCTATATTGGAAACATTGTTTTTGGGACCTTTGAAACTGATATTTGAGATCATTTTCAGAAATGCCAATAATATTATAGGAAACCCCGGCGTCGCCATAATATTTTTAAGTCTTGTGATGAACATTCTCGTTCTGCCCCTTTACAGACGTGCGGATGAAATGCAGGAGCGCACACGTGACATAGAAGCAAAGCTTGCCCCGGGTGTTTCACATATCAAAAAAACATTCTCCGGTGATGAGAGAATGATGATGCTGCAAACGTATTACAGGCAGAACAATTACAAACCGACGAATGCGCTCAACGGTTCTGTGTCTTTGCTTCTTGAAATACCGTTTTTTATGGCGGCATATCAGTTTTTGTCAGGTCTTACCGTGCTTGACGGTGTGTCATTCGGGCCTATCAAAAATCTTGGTGCGCCTGACGGTATGCTCGTTATAGGTACACTCGCAATTAATGTTTTACCCGTACTTATGACGCTTATAAACGTAATTTCAAGCGCTATATACTTAAAGGGCTTCCCGCTTAAAACAAAAATACAGCTTTACGCAATGGCGGCATTTTTCCTTGTGTTCCTTTACACATCGCCTGCGTGCCTTGTATTTTACTGGACGCTCAATAACCTTTTCTCACTTGTCAAAAACATATTCTACAAGTTAAAAAATCCTCAGAAGGTTTTGCGTGTCGGCCTTTCTGTTATCGGAATTGTGTGCTTTGTTGCGTTCTTTGCATCCTCTGATGCAAAGCCTGAGCTTAAAAATGCATATCTTGCACTCGCATTTTTGTTGCAGCTTCCGATACTTTTGAATATTATAAAGACGAACATTAAACTCACACAGAAAAACAAAGAATATATCCCGAACCGTATATCTTTCATTCTCGGCGGTGTGTTTTTGTCAGTACTTTTAGGTGTGCTTATTCCGTCCGCGTTTATTTCATCATCTCCGCAGGAGTATATTGACACGTCATATTTCCACAATCCCCTTTGGTATGTTTTACGCAGTGCTTGTATGGCATCAGGCTTTTTCCTTGTGTGGTTCGGTGTATTTTATTGGCTTGCAAGCCCTAAAGGAAAAGTCATATTTGAAAGGCTTATGTGGGTGCTTTCCGGTGTAACTGTCGTAAACTATATGTTTTTCGGAACGGATCTCGGTGTTATTTCTCCAACACTTCAGTATGAAAACGGTGTCTTTTTTGAAATAGCCGAACAATGGATAAATGTGCTTATAATAATAGCTTTAAGCGCGTTGCTTTTGTTCGCCTGTATAAAGTGGAAGAGGATAACCTCAAGCATACTTTTAACGGCAATTATCGCTATCGGCGGTATGTCAGCAGTAAATGTTGCGGCAATAAACACATCTGTCGGCGAGGTTTCAGCCGATAACGATTCGGTTCCCGATTTTACTTTAAGCAAAAACGGCAAAAATGTTGTTGTCATTATGCTTGACCGTGCGATGGGGCAGTATGTGCCTTATATGTTCAACGAAAAGCCTGAGCTTCGCAAGCAGTTTGCGGGCTTTACATACTACAAGAACACAATTTCTTTTGGCGGCTATACAAACTTTGCCTCTCCTGCTTTGCTTGGCGGTTACGAATATACCCCTGTTGAGCTTAATAAGCGTGATGATGAATCCCTCGTTTCAAAGCACAATGAGGCTTTGAAGGTTATGCCCGTTTTGTTTGATAAGCACGGCTACGATGTAACGGTCTTCGATCCCGTTTATGCAAATTATAAGTGGATTCCGGACCTTACAGTATTCGATGAATACCCTGACATTGATGCCTATATAACAAAAGGCAGATTCGGTGAGCTTTCGCAAAAGGAAAAGGTCGTGAAAAACAATCACAGAAACTTTTTCTGCCTCAGCTTTATGAAATGTATGCCCCTTTTCTTCCAGCCGTCGGTATACGGTGACGGTCAGTATAATCAGGTAGAAGCTGATTTTGAAGAGGGCAACACAACAAGCCAGACAATACACGATATGTCAACGGCAGAGGGGCTTTATGCACCGTTTATGCAATCGTATGAGGTGCTTGAAAATATGATAGGAATGACGAATGTCACAGATGATGACAAAAATACATTCTTATTTATGACAAATGACTCCACGCATGAGCCGGCACTGTTGCAAACTCCCGACTATGTGCCGGAAATGGAGGTTGACAATACCGAATATGATGAAGCCCACAAGGACAGATTCACTGTTGACGGCGTTGAAATGACGGTTGACAGTACGTTTGAAATGAGTCATTACCATATCAATATGGCGACAATGCTCCGACTCGGTACGTGGTTTGACCACCTGAGGGCACAGGGCGTGTATGACAACACAAAAATAATTATCGTTGCCGACCACGGACGAAACCTCCGGCAGATAGAACAGCTCCAGAACGGCAGTATTGATGCTGAATTTTACTATCCGCTTTTTATGGTCAAGGATTTTAACAGCAGTGAATTTACAGTATCTGACGAATTTATGACAAATGCCGATGTGCCCGTAATTGCAACAAAGGATACTATCGAAAACCCTGTCAATCCGTTCACAGGCAATAAGCTGACGTCTGATGAAAAAACAGCGCATGACCAGATGATAATAGTTTCCGATACATTCTCCACGAGTAAAAACAACGGTAACACATTTTTGCCTGCACGCTGGGCAAGCGTAAAGGACAATTTGTGGGATAAGAAAAATTGGAAGTTTTACGATAAAGAGATCGTGCTTAATGAGCATAAGCTGCCTTAATAAAAGCTGAATATTATACGGAGGCGTTCATGAAATACGTACTTTTGACTGCTCTCGGTGTCGGGGGCGCAACTGTAATAGGTGCGCTTATCGGCTTTATTTTCAAAAAAACATCGCATAAATTCAATGATATCGTTCTGTCATTTGCCGCAGGTGTAATGCTGTCTGCGGCGGTGATGGGGCTTATTATTCCGTCGCTTGAATACGGAGGCGGCGACTCCGTTTTAACGGATATTTTAATAACCGTATCTGGTATTTTCTGCGGTGCGGTGTGTCTTAATCTTATCGATAAAATAGTTCCTCACTTGCATAAAATGACAGGTGTTGACATCGAGGCGCATCCGAGTAAGACGGAACAGCTGAATAAAGTGTTGCTTTTCGTTATTGCGATAGCTATTCATAACCTTCCCGAGGGTATTGCCGCCGGTGTCAGCTTCGGCACGGGAGATGTCGCACAGGCGCTTACTGTGGCAGGCGGTATTGCACTTCAGAATATTCCTGAGGGAATGGTGATCATTTCCCCGATGCTTTTGTCGGGAATAAGCGCAAAAAGAACGTTCATTATCGCACTTATGACGGGATTGGTCGAGGTGCTCGGAACGCTTTTGGGTTATTTTGCGGTGAGCATATCCGCATCAGTCCTGCCGTTTGCACTTGCATTTGCGGGCGGTACGATGCTGTACGTAATAAGCGACGAAATGATACCCGAAACACATGCGCACGGAAACGAAACGGGCGCAACGTATACGCTTTTGCTCGGCTTTTGCGTGATGCTCGTGTTTGATGTTCTTTTAGGTTAAACGGTATGGACGGTATAAAGATCCTTTACGAAGACAAATATCTGCTTTTGTGCGAAAAGCCTGCAGGGGTTCCGTCACAGCCTGATCTGTCGGGGCTCCCCGACGTTTTGACGGTGCTTTCCGAAAAATACCGTGATATAAAGCTCGTACACAGACTTGATATACCGACAGGCGGTGTTATGGTGTATGCCAAAAACGCACCGTGTGCGGGAAAGCTGTCAGCACTTGTGCAAAACCACGATCCCGACGGTGATAACGGTATGGCAAAAACGTATCTTGCCGTTTTGTCACGTGAGCCTGATTTTGAACAAGGTGAGCTTTCCGACCTTTTATTTCACGATAAGCAGAAAAATAAATCGTTTGTAGTTGACTCACCCCGCAAGGGCGTTAAGGAAGCAAAACTTATATGGAAAAAGCTTGCATTGAGCGATGACGGCCATATGCTCATATCCGTTACACTTTTAACAGGCAGAACGCATCAAGTGCGTGTGCAGTTCGCCTCCCGTGGGTGTCCCTTGTGCGGTGACGGCAAATACGGAAGCGGTGAGAAATGCCCGTTTGTCGCCCTTTGGTCGCACAGCCTTTCGTTTGTTCATCCTTTTACAAAGAAGAAAATAAAAGCAGTAAGCACCCCGCACGGTATTTCCCCGTGGAATTTGTTTGATATATAAACATCCCCCGACAGATTTGTCGGGGTTATGTTTTATATTTCCGAATGAAGTGGCTGTATACCAAATTTTCGGAATAATTTTTATTTTATGTGTTGAAATTTCCAAAAAAATTTGATAGTATAATAAAAAAGGTGTAAGTTTATTTTTATACTTTTCGGGAAAAATAAAGAAAACACTCACGAGGTCTATATATGATGATCACAAATGATATAAAATATGTCGGTGTTAACGACAAAAAAACAGACCTTTTTGAAGGTCAGTACAAAATTCCGTCGGGCATATCGTATAATTCTTACGTTATACTTGACGATGTTATAGCTGTAATGGACACGGTCGATGCTGCTTATACACATGAGTGGCTTGATAATATCCAGAATGTTTTGGGTGAAAGAAAGCCCGATTTTCTTGTTGTTCAGCATATGGAGCCTGACCATTCTGCGAATATATTGAGCTTTTCAAAGGTTTATCCCGATGCCGTTATCGTATCGTCGTCAAAGGCATTTACGATGATGAAGGGCTTTTTCGGCACTGATTTTGCAGATCGCCGCATGGTTGTCGGAGAGGGTGACACGCTTTGCCTCGGCAAGCATACACTCACATTCGTTACAGCGCCCATGGTGCATTGGCCTGAGGTCATTGTAACATACGATTCTTACGATAAGGTGCTGTTTTCGGCAGACGGCTTCGGAAAATTCGGCGCACTTGATGAGCAAGAGCCGTGGGAAGATGAAGCAAGACGTTATTTTATCGGCATTGTCGGAAAGTACGGTGCACAGGTCGGGGCGCTTTTGAAAAAGGCATCAGGGCTTGATATTCAGATGATATGCCCCTTGCACGGTCCGGTTTTAAAAGAAGATCTCGGAAAGTATATTGACCTTTATAATACGTGGTCAAGCTATCAGGCAGAGGAGGAGGGAATCGTAATTGCGTATACCTCCGTTTACGGCAATACAAAGAAAGCTGTAATGCAGCTTGCGGAAAAGATCAAGGCAAGCGGATGCCCGAAAACAGTCGTTTATGATCTTGCAAGATGTGATATGTCAGAAGCTGTTGCCGATGCGTTCAAGTACAGCAAGCTCGTTTTGGCGACAACGACATATAATGCCGAAATTTTTCCGTTTATGCGTGAATTTATCACTCACCTGACGGAAAGAAATTTCCAAAACAGAACGGTTGCGTTTATCGAAAACGGAAGCTGGGCGCCTCTTGCGGCAAAGGTTATGAAAAAAATGCTTGAAAACAGCAAAAATATTACCTATACCGATACAACTGTGAAGATAATGTCTGCGTTGAATGACGAAAGCAAAAAACAGCTTGACGACCTTGTAAATGAGCTTTGCCGTGAATATTCAGCACTTTCCGGCGACAAGGCTGATAAAAATGATCCTACAGCGCTTTTTAATATCGGCTACGGTCTTTACGTTGTCACATCAAATGACGGCAAAAAGGATAACGGACTCATCGTCAATACCGTAACGCAGGTCACAAATACGCCTAACCGTATTGCTGTTACGATAAATAAGGAAAATTATTCGCACCACGTAATTATGCAGACGGGTGTTATGAATATAAACTGTCTGACGGTAGATGCACCGTTTAAGGTTTTTGAAACGTTTGGCTTCGTAAGCGGAAGAAACGTTGACAAATTTGCAAATTGCGAGCCGCTGCGCTCCGATAACGGTCTTGTGGTATTGCCGAGATATATAAACTCGTTTATGTCGCTTAAGGTTGAGCAGTATATCGACCTTGACACACACGGTATGTTTATATGCTCTGTTACGGAGTCAAGAGTCATATCCGACAGAGAAACGATGACATATACGTATTATCAGAATAACGTAAAGCCGAAGCCCCAAACGGAAGGCAAAAAGGGATATGTATGTAAAATATGCGGTTATGTTTACGAGGGTGACACACTTCCCGATGATTTTGTGTGTCCGCTTTGTAAGCACGGCGCCGCTGATTTTGAACCTATAAAATAATAAAAGGAGAAATAAAGATATGAAAAAGTATGTATGCGATATTTGCGGTTGGGAATATGACGAGGCAGTGGGTGATCCCGATAACGGAATTGAGCCCGGCACAAAATTCGAGGATCTTCCCGATGATTTTGTATGCCCCGTTTGCGGTGTAGGAAAGGACAGCTTCAGCGAGGCGTGAGGTGTGATATGAAACAGAGATTTTTAAGATGTGCGCATTGCGGAAATATTGTCGGTGTCGTAAAGGATACAGGCGTGCCGATGATGTGCTGCGGTGAAAAAATGGGTGAGCTTGTACCGGGTGCTGTTGATGCATCTGTTGAAAAGCACGTACCCGTGTTTACAGTAGACGGAAATAAGGTATACGTTGTGGTAGGGGATACGGAGCATCCGATGAGCCCCGACCACTACATAGAATGGATATCGATCCAGACAAAAATGGGAAATCAGAGAAAGGCGCTCAGCCCTGATAAGAAGCCTGCGGCTTGCTTCTCCATATGTGAAAATGACGAGGTTGAAGCGGTTTATGCTTACTGCAATCTCCACGGACTCTGGATGGCTGAAAATAAGATAGAGCCTGTTTGCGATCTTCCCCCTGTTAATACCGATACAGATGAAAACTATACGGTATGCCACTGTAATAACGTCAAGTATTTTGACATTCTTGATGCTGTTCACGGCTCGGCATCTCTTGACAGCCTTCTGTCGCTTTTTGAAAACGTCAAAAATACAACGCACTGTTCAACAGGCTGCGGCGGCTGCTACGGCAGAGTAATTGCCATCATATCCGATGTTATGAGCGGTAAAAAATAATTGAATATTAAAATTAAAAGCGGTTCAGAATTGAAGTGAACCGCTTTAATTTTTTTTACTTATACTCTTTTCTTTTTTGACATTTCATTATTTGAGCAAACGTATCTGTTTGTTATGTGTGCATCTGACTTTACTTCTTCAGCATCGAGCACCATGTGCTCTGTAGTTGTGCTTATGGCTGTCGGATAAGCATTTCCGTATGTTACCTTTGACTTGAGTATATCGTTGCCGCCTGCGATCGATACACTGCTCCACTGTGAGGACGAGCCTGTAAAAGCTGCCTTTGAAAGTGATGTACAGTTCTTGAATGCGGAAATGCCAACTGTTTTAAGCGTTGACGGAAGCGTGATAGTTTTAAGCCCTGTACACTCATTGAATGCAAGTGCGCCTATCATTTCCGTGTTGGGCGGAAGCACCACGTTATCAAGCTTATAACAGCCGTAAAATACCCCTTCGTCAATAACAGTAACATTACGGGATATAACCGCTGTTTTCAACGCTTTGCAGTCCGCAAATGCGTGTATGGAAACAGTTGTTACGTTTGACGGTATCGTTATGCTTTCCATATTTATTCCGCAAAATGCACCTCTGCCGATAGTCGTTACCGTATTTGCATCTGTCGGAATAGTGCTGTTTTTAAAACCTGCTATAACAGTCCTTGTCGATGTTTCTATAAGACAGCCGCCGCTTACCGTATATTTTGAGGAAGCGGATGTTATAACGGGTGTTGCATCCTTTGCGTATCTGAATACACCGTAGCCGATATTTGATACAGACTTCGGAATGTTTACCGACTTCAGCGATGAACAGTATTCAAATGCGTGAATATGAATTGTTGTGAGTGATGAAGGAAGTGATATATTTTCAAGTGAATTACAGTTGTGGAATGCATAAGCGCCTATAACCTTGATTCCTGACGGAATAGTTACGCTTTTAAGGCTTGTAAAGTCATATAATGCATAGTCGCAGATATCTACTATTCCCGACTGAATAACAACAGATACAGTCTTGTCACGCACTTCCTTCCAGAGGATAGTGTTGGGAGTGAAGAATTTACCCATTGATCCTGTGCCCGATATTGTGAGTGTTTTCGTGCCCTCATTGAATGACCAGCTTATATTGCTTTCAAGACAGGGCGTTTCGACTTTTTTTACAGCATTACACTTTGTGCATTTGTGTGTTGTGATGCCCTCACTTAAATACGTTGCGGCTGTTTTGACAACGCCGCTTGCCCAGGCGTGCTTGTGTACAAAGCTTTCCTGACGGCTTCCGTTTTCAAACATAGACATCGCCGCATTATATGCTTTTGTAATAACCTCTGATTCCGTTCCGCTTGGCAGATTATACTGTATTACGGGAGGGCAGTAAGCAGTATTGGTTGTTGTAAAAGGTGTGTATTTCGGACCTGCTCCGTCAACGATAACATCAGCAATAGCTGTGTATTTGTTAGGTATATTCGCATCGTATTTGAGGTAGCTGTACTTATTGTACGTTGCCAGAGTTGCCATTTTCCCTATTTTATCCTTTAAAAGATAGCAATTTTTAAGTTCAACGGTCTGTACGGATGTAGTGATCGAAAGATTATAAAAAGCACGAAGATCACTGAATACAGTACAATTTTCAAGATATATTTTTGAATAGTTGTCTACAGCCATGAATGCACCGTTTTCCGATGAATTTGTAAAGCTGAGTGTTGCAAGTGAGATACAGTTTCTGAAATCTGCATTTACACAGAAATTATAACCCATAAAAGAGCCTACCCTGTATTCAGCTTTATAATTACCTGAAAGGAAAACCTTATCCGCCTTGACAGTCGGAAATGTTGAAAGATCGGATGTGTTGTATCCGCCGGCTGTTTCACCGCCGACT
This sequence comes from Eubacteriales bacterium, assembly GCA_045588615.1. Taxonomy (GTDB): domain Bacteria; phylum Bacillota; class Clostridia; order Oscillospirales; family CAG-272; genus RGIG7213. The sequence goes on along the minus strand of JAZNEN010000183.1, from coordinate 3,951 downwards.
ATGCCTGAGGCGGAATGTCCCACAGCGCTGATATCTGCATCCACAGCACAGTTGCTGATTGTAATGTGTGATGACGAGGTGCTTACAACACCGACAAGACCGCCTGCGTACTTTCCGTCTGTGTGTATGCTTCCGCGTACTGTACAGTCGGTTATTGTTGCTGTATTTGTCACGTTTGCGATGATTCCGCCGACATGGCTGGCACTTGTTTTGAAGTTGAGATTTTCAAGATGAAGATCATTAACTGCCGCACCTGCTCCCGCAATACCTACAAATCCGAGGTTTTCGACTGTGTAATTTGAAGATGTGAGATTGCTTACGGTATATCCGCCGCCATTTACCGTTCCTTTAAACGCATATGCGGCATCCTTTCCTATCGGTATCCACGATTTGCCGCCCATATCTATATTTTTTCCTATATTGATAACAGAGGCTGAAAAAGCTGTGTCGGAATTGACCTTGGATACAGCATTCATAAGTGCATCTGCGGAATATACAGTAAATACCGTACCTGCACGGACAGAGCCGCTTACTGTTTTACTTCCGGTGTTACTGATGACAGCACCAGATTTTACATATCCGACTAAAGAACCCGCATTTATCGATTCGGAAATGACGTTGCCGTTAAATGTACAGTTGCGTATTTCAAGTGCTGCTTGTGAGGAGGTGATTGCCCCGACAAAGCCTGCGGCGCCGCCTGTAGTGTTCTGTACATTGCCTGAAACAGTACAGCCGCTGACGGTCATTTTTCCTGCACCCTCTGCCTTTCCGATTATACCGCCGACATATGCGGTTTCCGTGCGGCTTGATGTAAAAGTAACATTTTTAAAGTTAAGATCATTAACTGTCACACCGAGTCCCGCAGCACCTATAAAGCCAAGACAGATGCCGGAATAATTTTTTCTTGTAAGGTTATTTATAGTGTGTCCGTTACCGTTTACGGTTCCGGTATAGACATATGCATCGTTTTTGCCGATAGGCTTCCACGTTTTGCCTGTCATATCTATATCGTTTGCAATATTTATGTTGTATGCGGTATATAAAACCGAGGTATCACCTTCCTCGCCGTTTATTATCTTTGCAACTTCCATAAGTCCGTCGGCTGTATATACCGTAAAGGATGTACCGTTTAATGTATAGTCAGATGATGCATATGTTGTAAATGCAAGTGCCGAAAGCGTGATACATAAAACAATTAAAAATAATATTATTTTTTTCATAACTTATTCCTCCGAAAACATCATTTCCTTGCTCAGCCTGCAGTAAATTCAATGTCTGCATATACAGGGCAATGGTCGGAAATTATATGGAAATATCCGTTTGTGCTGTATAACGTGTTATGAGAAAGAACCGATGTTTTTACCGATGATGATGAAGATGTGAATATAATATGGTCGATAAAGCTGTCCTTTACGGGGGTGAAATCATTTCTCGTGCCGTATTCGTTCATGCTTGAGCCTGAGCCGTGGTATCCGCCCGCGACCTTCAATGTTCCCGCGGTGCGTGCGGCGTCGCTTGCAACAGTGCCGTTTATATCATTGCAAAACTGATTTAAATATATCCCGTTGTATCTGTGGCTGTTAAAATCACCCACGCAGAATATACGTACACCGGGATACTTGATTTTATATGCATTTACTATCGCCGCTTCGGATGATGCACATTCGTTCATCTGATACGGGCGTGCACTTGTGAGCTGACCGGCGTGGTCCCAGTGTGAATTTATAACGATAAAGCGTTCTGAAGAATTATTTTTATTTTGTAAAACGAGCTGTGCGGCGCCTCTTAAATAAGTACCGTTTTTATCGGCAGAGCTTGTATGGTAATCGTAATGCTGATATTTACATTCGATAGCATCGTATTTATCCGCACGGAATATCATCGGAGTATAGTTGTTTTTTCCGTTATACGAAGAAAGAACAAATTTGTAACCGATGCCGTAATGCTTATTCAAAACATCCATGTAATGCGGCAGCTGCTCCTGCCATTTGTAACACGCTTCTTGAAGTCCAACAACGTCAGGGGATGATGATATAAGCATTCCTGCAACTATCTCCGCCCTTTCTCGTACAGGAAGGACATTTGCATATTCCGCTTCACCGAGGATGTACGGCATTATGTTAAGTGTCATTATACGGGCATCTGTACCGCTTGGCCGTGTCAGACTTGATGCAAGTAATTTTTTGTAAGTATATCTTCCTTCACCAAGCACCTTATTGGAATTTGCGCTTGTGAATAAATTTGAGTTCATGTACTCAACTGCTTTTCTTGCGGTGAATGAACCGCCGCAAAGTATCTGGAGCGAGCCGTTATTTGCAACTATATCATACTCCATAATGTAACCGTTATCGGAATAGTATGACTTTGAAAGCTTACGGTCGGTTTCTCCGATAAGTATCTCTCTGCCCGACGGTAACTGCTCGTCCTGTGAGTAAACGGGAACATTTACGTTATAAACACTCTTTATCTTGTTTTTGAGCATTTCGGCAACGACACGGTACCCGTCAAGGTTCGTTGCGTATACAATTTTGGTTTTACTGAGGTCGGTGATCTTAAAGCCGTCAGGAAGTATATCCTTGCCCTGATTGTAATATCCCTTGAATGTGAGGGTTTTTGTAGAGCTGTTGTAAAACGGTGCCATAAGATTGCTGACATAATGCTCAGCTGCTTTTATAATCATTTCATCGTAGTTTGCATCTATTATGATGTTGCCGTTTTCCGACTGCGCGATAGCGTATGTATCGGATGCGTTGTTGAATACCGCCCTTACATCCGCTGTGTCAGAAAGTATAGTTTCGCCTACGATTATATATTTTCCGCCTGATACAGCCGCTGTGTCATATACCGTGTCGAGCGTAATACCCGTAAGCTCATATATACCGTTTATCAGCGTGTGCACGGCGGAACTGACGGCATCGGATGCTGATTCCGAGAATACAATTTTATAGTTTGATCTTCCGTTTTGGATAATGTTTATCTCATCTGTGAAGAACGGATATACTGCATTAACATCTTCTCTTGAAATAACACCGTCGCCGTTTACGTCAACAGCTTTGTTGAATGGATAAACGTCGGGGGCTTTTATGTGCTTGAAGATTCGTACTAAATCCTTGCCGTTTACAATTCCGTCACCGTTGACATCGCATTTGAGCGAAACAACTGAAGCAAAAACGTTTGATGTTGCAACAAATACCGCACCAATTACAAATACAAGTGCCAATGCGATCGACAATATCCGTATCAAAGATTTTTTATTCATAAGCTTCTCCTGTGATAAATTTATGCATTTTATATTTAAACTGTAGCGTCTGTAAATTACACTATCTTGAATATAGATTACTATATTTTTTGTTAATTGTCAACAGTATGTATATTTTTTAAATTATTTTTTTGAGTATTTTTGCACAAAATATTGTATTTTTAAAATTTGTATGGTATATTATGTAAAACACCTTAAACAGTAAAACAAGGAGAAAAAAATGACGGCGACACCTGTATTATACCAAATAACACCTGACCGCGATATGCTTATGAATTGCTATGTAATAAAAACTGCGGGCGGACACCTGATAGTTATAGACGGCGGCGGTGCAGGCTCTGAAAAAAACAACGGTTATTTATACAAAAAGCTTCAGGAAATAAGCGGTGAGGAATGCCCTGCTGTCGATGCGTGGTTTTTGTCGCATATGCACGATGACCATACAAACGAATTTATCATCATTGGAAATGATGAATCGAAAAAAATAACTGTCAAAAAGATATATATGAATTTTGCCTCGCGTCAGTTTATGCAAAGCTCCGAGGGCGGGCGCTTCTACTGTCTTTATGACGGTATTATATCGGCTTACGACCGCTTTTTCGGTGCGGGCGCATTTGAAAAAGTGAACGGTAAGACCGCATTTGAAGGCGATGTAATTGAAATTGAGGGGGTGAAAATTGAAATAATGCTCA
>JAZNEN010000182.1:0-16162 GCA_045588615.1 Eubacteriales bacterium | reverse complement strand
CAGAATAATTCAAGCCGTACATATGGACATTTGTATCATTCTCTGCAGATCCTGCAAAAATATCAACAACTCTGTCATCTGCACACTTTGAGCGCAGAATATATCCACCGTCATGCTCGACAAGATACCATCTCTGGTTTTCACCGCCGTGCGCTCTATATAACGAAACATTTGCGCCCTGATCCGGCGAAGCATATGAAACCTCCATAGCTGTACCCATTCCGAGGCTCTTAATAACATATGTACCGTCATCTTGACGTACAAAGTGCCATATCTGGTTTACGGATGTTGTCTTATCAGAAGCAACAATATTGTGTCCTATATTTGCTGCAATTGCATTATCAGTATAAGAAAGATCTATTGTTGCATAGAAATCATCTCCGAGATCTGCACTTTCCTTATCGTAAATATTGAGTTCGGGTTCATCTGCGATAATAAGCTCCGAAAATCCCGCAAGATCCGCTTCTGTAAATGAACCGTCACGGTTGAAGTCGAGAACCGACTCATAGTAGAATGTGTTATCTGCTATAAGATGCTTTTTCGCACGCACAAGGTCTTTACCGGTTACGTATGTATCGCCGTCAAGGTCACCCTCAACAAGCAACGTGTATTCATTCCCATCAGCCATTACGAGCTTGTAGCCTGTTCCTACTCTCGACCCCAAAGCTATATCATAGCCATGGAATTTGGTTATGTGGTCACTGCCCGCGAACTGTCCCAAAAGCTCCTCTGCAGTAGTGCCTATCGGTATATTTTTGACATATTCGCCCTCAATTGCCGCATCACCCAATGACAGCGACGCATTTTTCGGGAAAAATGATGATACTATCTCAGTGCCCGCAAAAATACAAGGAAGAAGCACAGCGATAAGTATACAAAATACTGTAATACTGATTAATTTTTTCTTCATAATGTAATACTCCTTTAAAATTTTGATATCTGTGTGTTTCTATTCATAATGCGCTGTTTTAAAGAAAAGCCTTCCATACGCCGGGAAGGCTTTTCAATTGTAATTTATTAATCGACAGGTCTGTACGCGAATCTGAAGACCATATCTGGGTAGGACAAAGGCTCATACGAAGGCTGTACAGAATCAAGTCTTGTGTTGCTTCCTGCGTCATATCTGTATGTATTTGCACCGTATGTACCTGCGGAGATAAATACATGGCAAGGATAATCCTTATAATTCGAAGGAACAGCCAGATTGTGGCTATAACCGACAAAGATGATATCACCGGGTCGCACATCGGCAAGATTTGTATGCTTTTGGAATCCGAGACTCTTCAGCAAATTCTCAAGCGGTCCGTAAAGCGAATAACCCTTTGTCGCAGGCTGGCTGTCTCTGGCAAAGCCTGCGTCGTAAAGCACCCATCCCACAAATCTGTCACAGGATACGATCTTTTCGCTCTTATCAAGTGCGGGGTTAACACTCGCATCACCGTAACTGTAATCCTGAACACGCACATAGTCAGCATCAAGCTTTGCGTGGTGAAGTATTCTTGCCGCCGCCATACTGGGACAAGGATTGTATACAACATTACCGCCCTGATATACCACCTGACCGTAGTGAACCTTAACAGCTGCTTTAGCTTCTTCAAGTGTTTCGTATCTGCCGTAGACCGTTGTTCCGTAAGGACATGTTACCATATACTGCGGAAGCTTAAGTCTGTAATCATCAATAATAAACTGCTGTGCATCGGTAAGATTGCTTGTATACAAATGAATATTTGTATTTTCTGCATCCGAAGCGCTGTAAACGTCAACAACAAAATTATCACCCAGAGCTGACATGATAGTCATCTTGCCGAGTCTCATGTAAACACGCCAACGCTGTGCTGCCGTGCCGTTTGAATCGTACACCTGAATATTTGTACCGTCAGCCATTTTAGCCTCAAATACATCAAGAACCTTTCCTGTCTGTGCGCTCTTGATTATATATGTGCCGTCAGACTGGAGCAAGAACTGCCAGTAATGTCCGTAAGGCTTCATACATACGTTATTTGAAGAATCAACGGAAATATAACCGTTATTGAACTTGAGCGTTGTATAGAACATCTCCCTGTCAAGCGGACCTACTGCATCAAAATATGCATTTGTAACAAGATCAACATGACCTACATCGTCAAGATAAAATATCTGTGCATCGGAATAATTTATACCGTATATATCAATATTTGCTTCATTTTCCGTAGATGCGGAGAAGACATCAAGGACTCTGTCATATCCTCTTTTTGAACGAATAATGTAACCGCCGTCATATTCAACAAGATACCATCTTTGATTGTCTTCACCTGTATTCTTGTAAACACCTACATTTGCACCCTGCTCCGTAGAAGCATATGATACCTCAAGAACCGTGCCCATGCCGACATTCTGAATTATGTACGAGCCGTCGTCCTGAAGCAAGAAATGCCAGATCTGGTTTGCAGATGCTGTCTTATCACGTGCGATAACATTGCCGTTTCCGAGATCTACATCAAGTGAGTTATCGGTATACGAAAGGTCTATGGTTGCGTAAAAGCTTTCGCCGAGATTTTTTACATTTCTGTCATCAATGTCAAGCTCAGGCTCATCGGTGATTATAAGTCCCGAAAAACCTGCAAGGTCAGCCTGTGTAAATGAGCCGTCCTTGTTGAAGTCAAGAACCGATTCATAATAAAACGTATTATTGGCTACAAGGTGCTTTTTGGCACGCACAAGGTCTTTTCCCGTCACATATGTGTCACCGTCAAGGTCACCGTCAACAAGCAGCGTATACTCTGTTCCATCTCCCATAACAAGCTTATAGCCCGTACCGACTCTCGAACCTTCGCCGACTGTATAGCCATAAAACTTTGTGACATGACTGCTTCCCGAAAAACGTCCGAGAAGATCTTTCGCAGTAGTTCCAAGCGGTATATCCTTTATATACTCACCGCTTATTACTGCATCGCTTAGCGACGGTGCCGCGTTTTTCGGCAAGAAAGATGAAACGAGCTCCGTCCCCGCAAAAACACACGGCAGAAGTACGGCAATAAGCAAAACAAACACCATGCTTCTGATCAAATTTCTTTTCATAAAATCAGACTCCTTCCGAAACAAAAAACATAAAAACTTGCACGGCGCCTGAATGAAAAAATATTTTATCAAGCGGTACAGACAAGTCTACGTTTTTATTTTAATGCATTATTATCAAAAATATCGGACCAAATCAAGAACTTTTTGTTAATTGTGTAAAAATCATATTTTTTGTGATTTTTACACAACAATAGTTATCGAGGTAAAGACAAAAAGCCATACAGTTTGTATAAACCACTGTATGACTTTTTGTGCATTATTACTTAAAACTTGATATTTTTCTTTTCTTCCTCTTCACGTTTGCGACGGTTTTCTTCGTCTTTTTGGCGTGCTAACTCTTCCGCTTCGCGGCGCATACGATCTTCCTCTTCATCGCGGCGGCGTTTTTCGGCAACCATTTCGTCAAGCTCCTCAAATGTGGGGGTGCCTTCCATAACAGCTTTGAACTGGTCTGCATCCATAACCTCGTTCTTTATAAGATATTCGGAAATGAAGTGGAGCTTTTCGATATTGGCATTCAATATTTCCATACACTTATTGTATGCCTCATCAATTATACGGCGTATCTCTGCATCAATATCAGCTGCGGTTTTGTCGGAATACGTCTTTGTGTTAGAGAAATCGCGTCCTAAGAAAACCTCATCGTTACCGTGAGATGAGCCATAAACTACAGACCCCAAAAGGTCGCTCATACCGTACTTAGTTACCATATCAGTAGCCGTCTGGGTAGCGCGCTGAATATCATTTGAAGCCCCTGTCGAAAGATCGTTGAAGATTATCATTTCCGCAACACGTCCGCCGAGAAGTGTTACGATCTCCTGTTGCATCTCCCCGCGTGTAGCAACCATTCTGTCTTCCTGCGGAACAGAAAGCGTATAGCCGCCCGTCATAGCAGTGGGGATGATGGATATCTGCGTAACAGGGTCTATCTTATCCATGAAGTAACGGGAAATTGCGTGTCCCGCCTCGTGATAAGCCGCAACCTTTATATCTGTATCCTTACGCTTCTTGTTGCGCTTCGGTGTTCCGACGATAAGCTTCATAACAGCTTCTTCAATATCGGGCATACAAATGACCGCTTTTCCTTTTCTTGCGGCAAGAAGTGCCGCTTCATTAAGGAGGTTGGCAAGATCTGCACCTGTGAATCCTACCGTTGTTTTTGCAATCTGAGAAAGGTCAACATCAGGTGACAGCGGCTTACTTCTTGCGTGAACCTTGAGTATATCTTCCCTGCCCTTGATATCGGGATAATGAACTGTTATCTGTCTGTCAAATCTGCCGGGACGAAGCAAAGCGGGGTCAAGGATATCAGGACGGTTTGTCGCCGCCATAACGATAACGCCCTCGTGTGTTCCGAATCCGTCCATTTCTACAAGAAGCTGGTTGAGTGTCTGCTCTCTTTCATCGTGTCCGCCGCCAAGACCTGCGCCTCTGTGACGTCCGACAGCATCTATTTCATCTATAAAGGTAATACTTGCAGGATTTTTTCTTGCTGTTTCAAACAAGTCTCTTACACGGGAAGCACCTACACCGACATACATTTCAACGAAGTCGGAACCGGATATTGAGTAAAAAGGTACGCCTGCCTCGCCTGCGACCGCCTTTGCAAGCAGAGTTTTACCCGTTCCGGGAGGGCCCACAAGAAGCACGCCTCTCGGTATTCTTGCGCCGAGCTTTGTATATTTTGCAGGATCTCTGAGGTATTCAACCACCTCACGCAGCTCTTCCTTTTCTTCGTCAGCGCCGGCAACATCGGTAAAGTAAACTCTTTTCTTCTCATCATCACCGAATTTTATCTTTGCCTTGCTGAAAGAGTTCATCTTGCCGCCCTTGCCTGTCATCTGGTTGGTAAAGTATATCCAAAGACTTACCATAACTATAATGAGAATGAGATACGGCACAAATGAAACCCACCAGGGCCACGATGTCGGCGGCTCATATTCGTATTTTACAATAGTGCCTGCGGCACGCTGAGCTTCGATAGTTTCGGAAAGATCGGTGTAAAATATCGATATATCACGCAAAGCATACGTGTACATTTTGTCATCCTGCGACTGAATTGTAAGCAGGTTTGCTTCATCTATCTTGAATGCCTTTACGTTTTCGTTTTTGAACATAGCGACCACTTCGCTATAGTCTTTGATCTTCTCTCCTCCTCCGATATTTCCGAGAACGGAGGAAACAACAACAAACAGTCCTACGATCAGCACAGCGTAGAAAATAAATACTTTGCTATTAAATTTCATATTTTCTCCAAAAAATTATTTTTTGTAAACTTCAGGCTTAAGCACACCTATATACGGCAAAGTCCTGTACTTTTCTTTAAAGTCAAGCCCGTAACCTACAACAAATTCATCAGGGATAACAACACCGGTATAGTCGGGAACAAATTTTACCATGCGGCGGTCCGGTTTATCAAGAAGTGTGCAGGTATGTACACTCTTTGCCCCCTTGAATTTAAGGTATTCACACAAATAAGAAAGTGTCTTTCCGCTGTCTATTATATCTTCAATGATAAGTATATCACAGTCTTTTATCTTTGCGTGGTCAATATCCAGAAGAATACGGACTACCCCCGTTGATTCTGTTCCCGGACCGTATGATGACACCCTCATAAAATCAATTTCGGCAGGTACTGTTATTTTTTTCAAGAGGTCGCTGAAAAACATAACTGAACCCTTTAAAATGCAAAGCAGCAAAAGGTTTTTGTCCTTATAGTCCTCATCTATCTGCCGTGCGGTCTTTTCTACGATATCATCGATCTGTTCTTCTGACACAAGAATTCTTTCGATATCTTCGCTAAAACGTTTCATAACAAATCACTTTGGTACATTATAACGGCTTTGTTTTCGCTTTTGCGTCCGTCATATCCGTCACACGGCGGAAATCCGGGCATACATATCACCGTATCCGAATCACACACAATGGGATAATTTTTCCTCACCTGTGCAGGTAATTTCGCGCAAGAAAGAATTTTCTTCGGTGTACGTGTTATACCGCCGTATTTGTACCTGTCTCCTTCTATTCTGTTTCTTATAAAAATGCTTCCATTGATTTTATCACGATTAATTACAGTAGGTTTTAATGTTTTGTAAACATTCTCTTTTTTATAGCTCTCGTCAAAAAAAAGATACAAAGTAAACCCTAAATCCGGAAATTTATTCACACCTTCGTGTAATTCGTATCTGTAATATCCTGTATTTACACGGTGTGAGAACGTAACCGTTTTTCCGTTGTGGTATAATACACAGTCTGCTGATATATCCATTCTTTGTCCGACTGATGCATTTTTGGCAAATTTACAGATAAGTTCTGTCACTTTATATGATACCGTCACCCCTGACAGCTTCTGTATCACGTTTGCCAAAAGTGCTTTCGGCAAAGACAAAAAAGCATTTCTGTCAACCGTGGAACCATTTGAAAATCTTTCAAGAAATTCATCAGATCTTTCGGATATATACTCATCTGTCCACGACAGTATATCGCTGAAATTAGATATATTCTCAACGAAAGCAGTATTTATTCTCGCCAGGCGCGGCAAAATTTCATGTCTTATATAATTTCTTGTGTAATCGGTGTCATCATTTGTACCGTCGGTCACATAGCTTAAATTATTTTTCTCAAGATAATCTAAAATATCCGCTTTATCCGCTTTGATAATGGGACGGATTATCAAAAACCCTTCTTCATATCTTTTGACCGGAATCCCCGAAATACCCTTTACTCCCGTCCCTCTGCAAAGATTGAACAGCACTGCCTCAGCGTTGTCATTGGCATTATGCGCAGTTGCGATAACACGGATGTTTTTTTGTTTTGAAACATCAAAAAACGCACGGTAACGGTATTTTCTTGCACATTCCTCAAGTCCCGTTTTTTCTTCATTGGATACGGTCGGGATATCGAGATGCACCGATGTGAAATCAACACCTAATTTTTTACATACAGACTTACAAAACGCTTCGTCATCGTCCGCATCCTTCCCTCTTATACCGTGGTTTACATGTACGGCGCACAGCTTATCCGCACCGACACATTCGGCAAGAGTATGCAAAAGTGCCATTGAATCCGAGCCACCCGAAAAGCCGACGGTTATTTTTTCATTTGAAATCCCGCAAAGCTCAAGCTGTTGTTTCGCAAGCTCTACTAAACTCACGGCTCTTCTCCGTATCTGTCTTCAATACTTGAAAACTTAGTAAATTCACCGTTCCATATCATATCGACCTTGCCTGTTGAACCGTGGCGGTTTTTCGCAATCACGACCTGTGCAAGATTTGTTTTTTCGGCATCTTCTTTATAGTATTCGGGTCTGTAAAGGAACATAACAATGTCGGCATCCTGCTCAATAGCGCCGGAGTCACGAAGGTCGGAAAGCATAGGCGTTTTGTCATTTCTCGATTCCGAAGCACGGGACAGCTGTGCACAGCATATTACCGGCACTGCAAGTTCCTTTGCCATTATCTTAAGGCCTCTCGATATGTCTCCTATCTCAAGCACACGGTTATCCGTATGCTTATCACTCTGCATAAGCTGCAAATAGTCAATAACAACAAGTCCGAGGTTCTTCATTCTGCGGAGCTTCGCTTTCATTCCCGTGACCGTAATGCTTGTGGTATCGTCAATATAGATATTTGTTTGTGACAGCTTCGATGCGGCAGTCGATATTTTCGTCCAATCCTCCTCGCTCAAAGTACCTGAGCGCAAATTGTAACTGTTTACAAGAGCTTCACTTGATATCATTCTTGACACAAGCTGTTCATCAGGCATTTCAAGAGAAAAGATACAGACGGTTTTATTTGTTTTTATTGCAACATTCGTTGCTATATTGAGCGCAAAGCTCGTCTTGCCCATACCGGGACGTGCACCAACAAGCACAAGGTCGCCTTTGCCAAGACCGACAAGCACATTGTCAAGTCCTTCAAACTGTGTAGGTGTTCCAAGCGCTTCCGCCCTGTTTGTCTGGAGCTGGTTCAGCCTGTCATACGTGCGCACAAGCGCATCTTTGATATGTGTAAATCCTTTACTTTCGTTGACATCGGATATTTCAAATATCTTCTGCTCCGCCATATCAAGTATATTTTCAACCTTTTCGGACTCTGCATATGCCGCCTCGGCAATTTCATCCGTTGCCGCTATCAAACGGCGCAAAAGGCTTTTATTTTTTACTATCTGTGCATAGTCCTTTGCATTCGATGCCGACGGCACGATCTGTACAAGGTTACGGATATACTGTGTACCGTCGCGCTCCGTATAAACACCGCGCTTGACAAGCATATCAAGCAGGGTTATTACGTCAATCGGTTTGTCCTGCTGGAGAAATATCTCCTGCATAGCGTTGAAAATTTCGGCATGGTCCGACATATAGAAATCGTCACCCTTGATAAGCGTAACTATCTCCTTGAAGACCTCCGGATCTATAAGAACAGAACCCAGAACCGCCTGCTCAGCCTCAACGGAAAAGGGCAATCTTCTTGTGATTTGTTCTGCCATTTCTTCTTTTCCTTATTTTTGCTCTGTTACAACCACAGTAAGCTTGCCCGAAATTTCAGTATAGAGCTTACATTCAACTTGGTACGTACCGAAGGATTTTATAGACTCCGCAAGCTGCATTTTGCGTTTATCAACGGAAATGCCGTGCTGTTTTTCAAGTGCTTCGGAAATATCCTTTGTTGTGACAGAACCGTAAAATCTGCCGTCAGCACCGGCTTTGGCAAATATTTTAACAGTCGTCCCGGAAAGCTTTTCGGCACATTCCTTCGCCGCTGCCTTTTCAACCTCTATTTTGTGAAGTCTTGCCGCTTCTTTGTTTTTAAGATCGTTCATGACCTGTGCACCCGCTTCAGCCGCGAGCTTTCTGGGAAACAAAAAGTTTCTTGCATATCCGTCCGATACGTTTATAACATCGCCCTCTTTTCCCTGTCCGGGCACATTTTTAAGTAAGATAACCTTCATTTTTTTGTTTTCCTTTCTATATACGTCTTTCATTCTGACTCTTTATTTTCTGCAAGATATTCATCAAGCACTTCCTTTAAACGCGTTACGGCATTTTCAAGATTCTCGCCGTTAAGCTGTGCGCCTGCACTGTCAAAGTGACCTCCGCCGCCGAATTTTTCCATCATCTTGGATACATTTATCTTTCCTGTGCTTCTTGCAGAAATGTTGACCGCGCCGTTTATTTTACAAAGTGCAAAAGATGCGTTTATTCCCGTGATATCAAGAAGTCCGTCGGCAACCTTTGCCGCCGTTATCTTGTCGTCAAAAACGGATTCGCCTTTTTTGACAGCTATTGCAAACATACCCTTGTACAGCTTTGTATCGCGTCTGAACTTCAGCTCTGCGCTGAATTCCTCCTGATTGACCTCAAAAAACTTTGCAACATCGCCCTGGTCTGCCCCCTGACGTCTTAAATACTGTGCCGCACCGTACGTTCTTACGCTGCAGGAGCGTGAAAACTGCTTTGTGTCAAGCGTAATTCCCGCAAGCATAAGATTTGCTTCGGGCTTCTGCATAATACCCTGCGGCAAAAGCTCCTCAAGAATTTCCGCAACCATTTCACATGCAGACGATGCCGCAGGTGAAATGTACATAAGCTTTGCTTCGTATTTATTTTCGGGCGCTTTTCTGTGGTGGTCAATGAACACGAGATTTTCCGTGCAATCGGGAAGCGCCGGAGCCTCCAGCAGTGCGGGGTTGTTTACGTCTGTCACGATAACGAGAGTTGACGGTGTAGTCAAATCTTGTGCCCCGATCTTATTCACAAACACGTTGTCATATTCGGGAAGCTTTCTTATTTCCTCAAGACATACACGCAGGTTTTTATCGTTCATCGCGCTGTCATCGGCACTTTGAGGCAGGTTGACGGCTATATTGACCTTGACACCGAGGTGCATTGCGATCTTTGCAATTCCCACACAAGCGCCAAAACCATCATAATCTATTGCGCGGTGTGCCATAACAATGACGTTTTCTGCACTTTTGATCATTTTTTCAAGCATAAGTGCATACATACGTGCGCGCACTCTCGAAGCGTTGACGGCAGATTTTGTATTACCGCCGAAGTAAAGTACCTTGTCATCTGTTTTTACAACGACCTGGTCGCCGCCTCGTTGAAGCGCGGTTTCGAGTGCTGAGGAAGCAGCCGCTGCTTTTTCCTCCATCGTTCCGACAATATCGGAAACACCGCCGGATGCTGTAACCGTTATATCACTTTCCGGTATTTTGATGCTTCTTATCTTGTCAAGTATCTTGAATCCGTCTTTTACAAGGGCAGAATAACTTTTACCGTCAAGCACAGCGATATATTTATCACTTTCGTATTCACGTATGAATGCACCGTATTCCGACGCCCATTCATACATTATCTCCTGCGCACGTGCCGAAACCGTTCTTGTTACATCGTGGAGCGACACCACGGAAGCATCGAGGTTATCCAAAATGATATATGCAATAACCGTGCGTTTATCCTCATAGTCGGCACGCATAGCATTAAGTTCATCCGAGGAATCAAACGTAACAACAAATTTTGTCTGTCCGTCAGCGGAGGTTTTAAAGCAATGCACATTATAATTGGAATCGTCTATAACGACATACATTCCGTCCCTGCCCGCAGAATATATATCGGCGAGCTTTAACGGTTCTGCAATATCGCTCAATTTCTTACCCACAACGTCCGTGGACGGGCAAAATTCAGAAACAAACGTGCGGTTTGCCCAATCTATCCTTGATTCGTCATTGATGACCGCAACCGCCTCATGGTATTTAGATATAAAAGCACGGAATACATCTGTGTGCACTTCCTCGCCGTCTTTTCCGAGTCTTGAGTCATAAAAACGTTTGATGATAAAGCTACCGCCAAATGTCACCAAAATATATAAAACGACCGTAAGTGCAGTTATCCGCCAATCGGAAACACCGTTTATGTGAACAAGTGCAGTAAAACCCAATATAAACAACACGGTACAAACAGCAACGTATATATACGGCAGATAGAGTATTCTTATTTTCTTGCCGACATCGGTCTTTTTATCGCCGTTTGGCTTGTTTTCGGTATTCATTTTGCGCACCTCCGATCCGATTGCAAAATAATTATTATATTATTATATAAAACAAAAATCGTGTTGTGTATAGCGTTTGTGCAAAGTTTATGTAAATTATTATCTTAAAAACAGCGATGCGTTTATGTATTCATCGGTAAATTCAGGTGCATCCGAAAGCTCAATATATTTGATCTTCTTTGCAAAATTACATATTATGTCGAAATTTTCATCATTTTGTGCCGCAAGACACGCGCCGTGAAGTGAACAGTTTCCGAGTGTTTCACACGTAACATCGGGCAAAAGGCCGATGTTTTTTGCGGAATTTATATCAAGATGTTCCCCAAAAGCTCCCGCAACATACACTTTTTCGATATCTTTTACACTTATTTCCGCACGCTTACACAAAACGGAAATACCCGCACCTATCGCCGCCTTGGCACCCTGTATCATTCTGATATCCTTGCGTGTGATGTATACACCGTCACAAATATAATACGTTTCTTCCGAAAGATATCCAGAGTGAGAAAGCATATCCGTTTCAAGCAAATGTGAAATAAGACTGACGATACCTGAGCCGCATATACCCGTGGGTTTACCGCCTCCGATAACGGAGTAAACCGTTTTTCCGTTTTCCGATCTAACATCGTAAACTGCACCGTCTGATGCCTGCATACCGCACTGCACCCCTGCCCCTTCAAAACACGGACCCGCCGCTGTGGCACACGATAATATCTCACCGTCATGAATGAGCACGACCTCTCCGTTTGTTCCGATGTCGATATAAAGCGCAGTTTTCTCCTTTATTTTTTCTGTTTGTATGGTATAAAAAAGACCGCTTACAACGTCACCGCCTACAAACCCGCCGACACACGGCATATACGATTCACTGCCCGATGTGTACCCGAATAGATCGGGGCTTTCATAAGGACAGCGTCCGAGAGATATCGGGGACTGTCCGGAATAAATAAGCTGCATTACCGTGTTTGCGGAGATTATTTTTTTCGATTGTTCATAATTCGGCACATTGTCAGCAAGCGATTTTTTTATGATATAACGCATTTCTTCAAGATATTTTTCAGATGCTGATATTCTTGAAATAACGTCAGCACCGTAAACGCTCTGCGGATTTTTGAATGTATAAAAATGTGCAGAACCGTTGACAGTACATCCTGCTGTAACGCTTGTTGTACCGAGGTCAACGCAAACAACGCCTTCGGGGATCTTAATGTCTGATATTTCTTCCTTTACCGCGTATGTATTGCAATTCCCCAAAACCGTGACATCTCCCGAAATTACGGCTTTACAAGCAAGCCTGTACCCTTTTTTTATGCTGTCGCCGAGTACTTTTATTTCTTCATCATCAGCAGGTATAAGACCGCCCGCACAAACCACACGGCACTTTCCGCATTTACCGATACCGCCGCACGGTGAATCAAGAAATACACCGAGCTTTCGCAAGCCTTCCGCAACAGTTGTGCCGTAATTCACATCACATTCGCCGTTTTTTTCACCGATATATTTCAGCTTCATCTTACAAACCGCCAAGTATCAGATAAAGGGCACCGCCGATTACGCCCGAAAGAATGATTATAGCAATCGGAGATGACAATTTTTTAACTTTTTTCATAAGAATGTACGACAGAACGCACACACCGACAGCGATGAAATCGGTATTTTTCAGATTTATTTCAAACAACTCCGTACCAAAAAACGCTGTAACTATTATAGACAGTGCCGCAGATGCGATAAGTCCCACAGACGCAGGACGAAGCCCTGTCAGAATACCTCCCATGACGTCAGACTTACGGTACTTTTTGTATATAACGGCAAGTATCGTAACAATTATGCAGGCAGGCGCAACAAAGCCGAGCGTTGCGCATATACCGCCGAGGATGCCCTGCAAGCGCATGCCTACAAATGTTGCGGCATTGATACCGATAGGTCCCGGGGTCATTTGTGAAATTGTAACAACGTCCGTAAATTCCTCCATTGTAAGCCACGGATTTTCGCTTGTTACCTTTTCGCATATGATGGGAAGTGCGGCGTAACCGCCGCCGAAGCTGAGTATCCCTACCTGAAAGAACGTCCAGAAAAGATTCAAAAGTATCATTTTCCCGCCCTCTTCTTTCTTGAACTGATAATGAGTCCGAGTATGCATGCAACAGCCAAAATAAATATGATATTCACATCAAAAAATGCAACAGCGGTAAATGCACACGCGGCAAGTATCAAAGCGATTATATCCTTATTCTTGACAAATTTGCCGACCATCGTTATTACAACATCAAACATTACCGCCGCGACACCTGCCGACATTCCCGCAAGCACCGCCTTCACAACGTGATTTGACGCAAAAGCCGTGTACGCAACGGAAATAATACAAAGTAGTATAAGAGGGGGAAGTATCGTTCCGAGAAGCGCCGCTATCTGTCCGAGAAATCCCGCCATTTTGTACCCGACAAAAAGCGAAGCATTTACCGCCATAGCACCGGGACACGACTGTGCCATTGACACAAAATCAAGCATTTCCTCTTCCGATATCCAATTTAATTTTTCGACAAATTTCTTTTTCATAAGCGGTACTATTACGTATCCGCCGCCTATTGTAAACGCACTCAGTTTAAATGTTTCCAAAAAAAGCGGAAACAGTATTTTGTACTTATTATCCTGTATTTTCATTATAAAAATCCCAAAGCGCCGCTACCCATTTACGGGCAAGCGGCGCACTAATTTAAAATTATTTTTTGATCATTATGGGTTTTTCCCATGCTGTGGGAATTTCAAGTCCGAAAAGCTCCGCAACTGTAGGTGCGACATTGGCAAGACCGAAATCACCCTCCGCAATTTCATATCCGTCAGCGCCTACAGCGGCAATAAACGGAACGGGGTTGAGCGAATGTGCTGTTCTTACCTGAAGGTTGCCCTTCTTATTCTTTTCGAGCATTTCATCAGCGTTTCCGTGGTCAGCAGTTACGAGCATCGTAACACCGTTTTCTTCACAAACCTTGAGAAGTCTTGCAAGGCAAAGGTCAAGTGCGCCCATAGAAACGATAACCGCATCCATATTTCCCGTATGACCTACCATATCGCCGTTGGGGAAGTTACAGCGGATAAAGTCGTACTTACCGCTTTCTATTGCGGCGATAACATCATCTGTAACCTCTGCACACTTCATCCACGGACGTTCATCAAATGAAACCTTATCGGAAGGAATTTCGTTGAATGTTTCAAGTTCTTCGCTGAACTTTTCGCTCTTGTTACCGTTCCAGAAGT
The DNA here is from genome assembly GCA_045588615.1 of Eubacteriales bacterium. Taxonomy (GTDB): domain Bacteria; phylum Bacillota; class Clostridia; order Oscillospirales; family CAG-272; genus RGIG7213. The sequence continues at coordinate 1,799 of JAZNEN010000182.1, read as the reverse complement.
ACGTTACGTGACCGTATTTCTGTGTTTCCGAAACTGCATACTGTCTGATGCCGTTTGCAACAAGAAGCTCTGAAAGTGTATTCTTTATTTCGGGAGGACTTACAAGGTATCTCTTGGGTATCTTCAAGTCTCCGTCATATTCAAGCATACCTGCAAAATTAACATTAGGTCTTACACCTCTGTCAAAATAGGGAAATTCTTCATCGTCAAACGCCATTGACATTTCAATTGCACGGTCACCTCTGAAGTTGAAGAGGATAACACCGTCGCCATCCTTCATCTTGCCTACAGCCTCGCCGTTTCTTTCGATAACGAATGCGGGAAGATCCTGGTCTATGATGCCTTCTTTTTCGCTTCTGAATGTGTTGATAGCTTCTGTTGCGCTTGCAAATCCTCTTGCATTACCGTGAACGTGTGTTTCCCAGCCGTTTTTGACCATATCCCAGTCAGCACGGTATCTGTCCATTGTGACCTTCATTCTACCGCCGCCCGATGCGATCTCGGCATTAAAGTCACCGTCATTGAGTTTTGCCATGGCTTCTTCGAGCATATCAACATATGTCAAAGCCGATGTTGCCGGAACGTCACGTCCGTCAAGCAAAGCATGGACTTTAACACTCTTTACACCGTCAGCCTTTGCACGTGTTATCATTGAAATAAGGTGAGAGATGTTTGAGTGTACGTTACCGTCTGAAAGAAGTCCTATAAAATGAAGGCTTCCGCCGACCTTACAGTCTGCAAGCACTTCGCCCCAAGCGGCACTTCCGAATATCTTACCGCTTTCGATAGATTCATTTACGAGCTTTGCGCCCTGTGAGTATATCTGACCGCAGCCCAGAGCGTTATGTCCTACCTCACTGTTACCCATATCGTCATCGGAAGGAAGACCTACCGCCGCACCGTGCGCCTTAAGACGCGCTGTGGGCTTTTCAGCAAGCAGCTTATCAAGCGTAGGTGTATTTGCAAGTGTTACGGCGTCACCGACACCTGTCTTTGAAAATCCTACACCGTCCATGATTACAAGCAAAATTTTCTTATCCATTTTTCCAAATTCACTTTCTATCGTTAAAATATTTTATTTACCGCTTTGAGTACTTTTTCGGCAACATCTTCACATGTGCCGTCTGCATTTACAACGGCAATGTTCTGTGTGGAGCCTATTTTTTCAAAAACCTCTGAAAATCTCTGTCTTATCTTTCTTATAGTTTCCTCTGTTTCAAATATATCCTTTGTAAGTCTTGTTGCACTTATTCTTTCAGCGCATATCTTCGGATCAAGATCGAGGAAAAGACAAAGATCGGGTTTAAGAATTGCAGGGCAATTCAGATTGCAGTCAAGCAGCCAGTCAATATCGGAATCAAGTCCCTGATACGCAAAAGATGAGTAGTAATATCTGTCGGATATTACATCAACCCCTCTTTCAAGGAACTGCTTTATACCGTTTATGGGGTTTGTGTTATGGTTTATTCTGTCAGCAAGAAAAAGCGCCGCAAGCTCCTCTGTGCATCTGGGCGATGCACCGCTTAATGCTTCTCTTATAAGGCCGCCTGTTACAGTGCTTGTCGGCTCTGCCGTGATGTAAACACGTCTGCCTTTTTTCTCAAGCGCCGCCGCAAGCAGTCTTAAATGCGTTGTCTTTCCCGCGCCGTCGAGTCCTTCAAGTACAATAAATTTACCTCTGCCGTTTGTTTCCGTATTTGTATTATTTTCGGACATAATTGCCGCACCTCTTTTAAATACTTTTTTCCGCACTTACACTCTGCGAAAAATCAATACACAAGTCGGATCGTAGCCATGTC
>JAZNEN010000181.1:0-16884 GCA_045588615.1 Eubacteriales bacterium | reverse complement strand
TCCGTCCAGACAATATTTATCGGCACTCATATACTGTTCAATTGTAGGCAACAACTCTTCACACTGTTTTTTTGTGATAAGAAACTTTTTCTCATATCTTTTGAAGATAGATATCGCCACAGTATATGCCTCCTTTGGAAGAATTGCACCCTACATTATATATTCACATGTGCATTTTTTCAAGTGAATTTTATTGAAAGTATGTGTTTATTTTTTATTTTTACATTTTATTTACATAATTTCATCCCGAAAACGGTGCGCATAATGTATAATTTACACAAAATTCAAGAACCTGTCCTTATATTAGTATGGCTTTAGGAAAACGATGCGACGGTTTGTTGATAATTTTGTGAAATTTCCGAGGTATATATAGTGAAATATTATCTTGCTGTTGATTGCGGAGGCACGAAGATAGCCTCTGTGCTGTTTGACGAAAACTTAAAAATACACGCAAATACGGAATTTCCCGGCGGTGCGAATGCCAAAACTTTGCCGTATGACGTACTTTGCGATAATATTAAAAACACTTTGACTGATGTTAAAAAAAGTGCTGACGGCAAGCAAATAGAAAAAATATTCGGTTTTTTTATGCACAATGAGGAGCTTTTTGAAAAATTCGGCGGTGAAATTTTAAACTGTACCGATGTTTGCGAAATACCCGAGGGTGCGCTCGGCGTGCTGTGCGGAGGGATATATCCCGAAGGTGCACTTCTTCTGTCAGGTACAGGCGGTGATGTTTTTATAATCAAGGACGGTAAAGTTGCGGATATCATCGGCGGTTACGGTGCGATACTCGGCGAAAAGGGCTCGGGCTTTGCAATCGGAAAAGCGGCGATAAACGCCGCTATTGCATACCATGAGGGTACAGGGCCTTACACGGTATTATATGATAAGGTAAAGGAAAAATACCCTGCCGACACATTCCGTCAGAGCGTTTACGGAATATACCGTGCGCCCGAAACTGTGCGTGCCGTTGCAAGCTATGCACTCGATGTTGAGCGTGCGGCGGAAAACGGCGATGCGGTTGCCGTGGAAATTCTCGATACAGCGGCAAAGGATCTTGCCGATATGATCATAACAGCTTATAAAAAGAATAATTTACCGGATGATTTTCCCCTTACGTTTTCCGGCGGAGTGCTGAAGCACGATATATCAAGAGAAAAACCGCTTATGTTCGGAAAGATCCTCTCATATCTTGAAGAAAAGGGAATTAAAAATATAAATATCCCGCTTGTCAAGCCTGTTTACGGTGCGGTGCTGTACTATGCCTACACACAAAACATGGCAGTTGACCGTGAGAAAATAAAGGAATATTTCCCCGAATTATAAATTATGTAAAATAATATTATTAAAACGTCGCCTCCCCTGTCCCCCTCGGGGCGAGGCGCAGATTTACTTCGGGAAACTATGTGTGGTAAATAAAAAATGCGGTCCCGAAAAACCGCATTCAGACTACTGACAAAGTACAATATTCTTATCGTACTTGTCAAAATGCACAAATATACTAAAAACGGGAGTGCAATGCACTCCCCTACAGCATAAATATTCAAAAAAACACATGGGGCGACTCATTTTGGGAATTGTTTCCTTAAATGAGCCCCCCTTTTATTACAATTATTATGTGCGCTCTTTTATTGTTTCTTCCATTATCTCGACTGCATCGAGGACGAATTTAAGACACGGACGTGTTTTATAATATTCGGGGCATCTTTTGTCGGGTGTGGGAGATGTGGAGCTTGCGGCTTTCAGATTTCCCAAAAGCTCACGGCAGATTATAGTGCCGTTATTTTTTTCCTTAAAGCGCTGAGCCATATCCTGAATAAGCGCATAATGTGCGGCTTTTTCAGCTTCTCCATCTTTATCGGTCGTACCGTAAAGATATCCTGCGACCATAAACATGCCCGATACAGCACCGCAAACCTCACGCAGACGTCCCATACCGCCGCCGAATGACGAGGAAAGGCGGAGCGCTGTATCACGGTCCATATTCATTACATCCGCAAAAGCGGCAAATACAGCCTGAGAGCAGTTACAGCCGCCGACAAAAAGCTCTGCGGCGATCTTACATCTGTCCATTTTAACCTCTCAAAAACTCACGGAGTCTTTTTTTGCCCTCAGCATTCATGAATGCTGTGTGGCCGAAGCCCTTCATGAGGAATCTTTCGCATGAGGGATAATATTTTTTGAATGTCTTTGTAACTCTGTCGGAAGGATACAGATAGTCCTTGTCGCCGTAATAAAGAATTGCGGGAACCTTTCCGTTGGGAAGGTCCTTTTTTCTTACGTTCATCGGGAAATTGTCCTTGATGTTGCAGTTTGCGGAAATTTCCGTGGCGATAATAACAGCGTTTTCGTCAAGCACACCTTCGTGGCTGTTTGTAAGTATTGCTTCGCGTCTGAACGCTTCCATATCGCGGTTTCTTCTGTTCTTGTGGTATCTGAGTGAAGCCTTGATACCCGGTATGTAATTCATTCTTGTAACGCCGATGGGGCAGAGCATAACTGCTTTTGAAACACAGTCGGGATCGTAGCAGATAAGGTTTGCAACGACACCGCCGCCGAATGAACAGCCCATAACAGCGGGCTTTTCCTTGAGGTTAAGCTCCTTTATAACCTCTGCAAGCCATTTACCGAAGCCGTAATTTTTAGGATCGATAAGTCCGTCTTCGCTGAGTCCTGCCTGACCGATAACGCCGGGGGAATAAAAACAGAATTCATCGAAAAGGTCTGTGAATTTATTGAATACCGTGCAGTTTATCATACGGTGTCCGCCGATAGCAACGATGGGCTTTCCGTCGGGATTGCCTATTTTATCAACGCTTGTTCTTCCGAAGCTCGTCTGAACGTCGAATGTTTCATACGGTACTCCGAATGAATCAAGGTTCATTTTGTGAAGCTCAACTATGCGCTCTCTTGCGCCTTCCTGATACATATTATAGTCTTTCATTTTATACTCCTTTTAAATCGTTGATATTATATTACGAATAACTCGTACCCGGATTGGGGCACGGCGCCTCGGGCATGCCTTCATATACGGGAATGTCGAAAACAAATGCCGAATCAAGCATATTTACACGTCTGTAAGCATTATATGTTGAACGCGCCTCATCATATGCGGCGTGTACCGCCTGCATATACTGTCCCCAAAAGTTTCTGCCTGAACGCGGATCCACATTGAATTTCTGGAAGTAAAGTGTTTGTTGATAATCATCTATGTAACGGGATTTAAGCTTTGCCGCACCGCCTTCGACCGCCTTGTATTTGCTTGTCCAGCCGCCTTGGCGCGCCTCGTTCATTCCTGCTAAGAATACCTCAAAATATCCGTTACCTGTTGCCTGTATGTTGAAGAAGTTGTAATAACCGTTGTACGACTTGAGTTGTGCTTCGGAAAAGCCCGATGCGGGCGCATTGTTTGATTTTTCACTGTAATACTGCCACAGAGTATCTCCGCACGTGCCCGAAATGAGGGGACTTGTGCCGTTTACTCCCTGTTCCTGTCTTAAACGTGCCGCAATTACAAGGGGACTTATCCCGAGATTTTTCGCAACCTCAACAAAGCATTCGGAGTATTTCATATTGCTTCCTTCATCGCCCATGCTTTTTCTGAACATAAACGTACCTTCAAGCAGGCTTTCGACGACTGTTGTAGAATATGTGACCGTGTCTGAGTTAAGACGCTCAAACATAAACATATTTTTTTCTGTCATAAAGTTTCTGGGGTCCATAAAGAATTTTACGCTTTCGGGCTTTGCACGGAACCATATACCGGATTCAACAAGCTTGTTGTCAATGGCATAATCCATAGCATCGCTCAGAGTGTGATAGACGGTGTTGTTTTCATCGTCTTCAATTTCCTCTGCAATAACGTAATCCCACGTGTATTTACCGTCGGAAAGCTCTGTTATCAGAATGGGGTTGAATTGCCAATGGGGATGTCTCTTATGCAGATTACACAAAAGAACGGCATATGATTCGGGGAATCCCTTATCCATAAGCTGCTGTTTGTATTCTTCATCGGATATTTCCGCAGGTGCTTCTGTTTCGGCATCTGTGAGACTTTCTGTAATTTCTTCTGTTACACCGTCTGTTACTGCATCTGTTACATTTTCTGTTACCTTGTCTGTGACAGGATTTGTGTCAGTGCCTGTTGCGGTATCCTGTGCGCAGGAAAACAGCATTGATGCGCAAAGAATAGCTGAAATAAGCATTGTAAGTTTTTTCATTATCTAAGGCTCCTTTAAGTTATATTAAAAAACCTGAGTGCGTTTTCGTAAGTTATACGGCATATTTCCTCATACGAAATACCCTTTATTTCGGCAAGCTTTTCGGCGGTGTATCTTACAAGTCCGCTGTGATTCAGCTTGCCGCGGTAAGGGGTCGGGGCAAGATACGGACAGTCAGTTTCAATGAGTATCTTGTTAAGCGGGCAAGTCTCTGCCGAAAGTACCGTATTTTTTGCATTTTTGAATGTCACGCTTCCCGAAAATGATATGTAATGTCCCATATCGGTAAGCTGACGGACAGCTTCCGCACTTTCCGAGCAGCTGTGCATTACGCATCTGACGCCCTTAGTGTTCTTTATCATATCAAACACATCGCCGTGCGCATCTCTGTCATGGATCACTGCGGGCAGATCAAGCCGGCGTGCAAGCTCAAGCTGTGCTTCAAACCACACCTTTTGTATGTCACGGGGTGAAAAATCGTAATGATAGTCAAGTCCTATCTCGCCTATCGCCACGACCTTTTTGTGACGTGATAACTCGCACAGAAAATCAAGAACACCGTCCATATCGGAGTATTTGTAACAGTCAGACGGATGTATGCCGACTGCGGCATACATTCCGTCGAATTTTTCTGAAAGCTCTATACTCTTTTTGCACGTTTCGATATTCGTTCCCGCATTTATTATGCCCTTGACGTCACCCGAAAAAAGCTCTGTTATAAAGTCATCAAGCGGCTTGTCAAGTTCTTCCTTGAAACGACCGTCATCGTAATGTGCGTGTGTATCGAAAAGCATTATCTTATACGCTCGCCAAGCGGTGTTTCGGGATCAAGGAATATGACCCTTACCTGTTCTTCTCCGCTTGCAAGTATCATTCCGTAGGAATCAACACCTCTGAGCTTTACGGGCTTGAGGTTTGCAACGACGATTACTTTTTTGCCAACAAGCTCATCGGGCTTGTAGAATTTTGCAATACCCGATACGACCTGACGCTTTTCGTATCCGAGGTCAAGCTGGATCTTGAGAAGCTTGTCTGACTTCGGCACAGGCTCGCAAGCGATTATCTGCGCTGTGCGGAGCTCGTTTTCCATAAACTGCTCAATACCTATTTCGGGCATCGGTTCGGGCTTCTTAACGGCTGCTGCGGCTGCTTTTTCAGCCTCTGCCTTAAGCTCCTCTGCGACCTTTGCTTCATCAACTCTTACAAAGAGCGCATCGGCATCAGTTACCGTAAGTCCTGCTTCAAGTGCGCCGAACTGTGCAACGGAATCAAAATCACGCTTTGATGTACCGAGCTGTGCGAAGATCTTTTCGCTTGTTTCTGGCATAAACGGAGAAAGAAGGACTGCACCTATTCTGATACATTCGAGCAGATTGTAAAGAACCGTTGCAAGGCGCTCTTTATTTGCTTCATCCTTTGCAAGTGCCCAGGGCATTGTTTCGTCAATATATTTGTTTGCACGGCGGAGCATTGTGAATACCGATTCTGCCGCGTCGGCGACACGGAACTCGTCCATGAGCTTGAAGTATTCGTCAAGTGTATTTTTAACCTCTGATTTGAGGCTTTCGTCAGGCTCACCCTCGCATGTGGGAGCAAGCACTGCCCCGCCCTGATATTTGTTTGTCATAGCGGCTGTACGCTTCGTGAGGTTTCCGAGATTGTTTGCAAGATCGCTGTTATATCTTGTTATAACGCTTTCGTATGTTATCGAGCCGTCGTTTGCATAAGGCATTTCCGCAAGCACATAATAACGGCAGCCGTCAGCACCGAAATGCTTTATAAGGTCGTCGGCGTAAATTACGTTGCCCTTCGACTTGCTCATTTTATCCTGACCGAACAAAAGCCACGGATGACCGAATATCTGCTTGGGAAGCGGTTCGCCGAGTGCCATAAGCACGATAGGCCAGTATATCGTGTGGAAACGGAGAATATCTTTGCCGATGATGTGAACGTCACAGGGCCAATATTTCTTGTAAAGCTCGCCCTGCTCATTTACGTCATAGCCGAGTCCTGTGATGTAGTTTGAAAGCGCATCTATCCATACGTAGATAACGTGTTTTTCGTCAAACTCAACGGGGATACCCCACTTGAATGAGGTACGGGAAACGCACAAGTCCTGAAGACCGGGCTTCAAGAAGTTGTTTACCATTTCCTTTTTTCTTGATTCGGGGACGATGAAATCGGGGTTTTCCTCGATGTGCTTCATCAGTCTGTCCTGATAACGGCTCATTGCAAGAAAGTAAGCCTCTTCCTTTGTTTTCTTGACTTCTGCACCGCAGTCGGGGCATTTGCCGTCTTTAAGCTGTGTTTCCGTGAAGAACGATTCGCAGGGCACACAGTACCAGCCTTCGTATTCACTCTTGTATATATCTCCCTGCTCATAAAGCTTGTTGAAGATGTGTGTTACCGCACGCTCATGGTCTTCGTCTGTTGTGCGGATAAAACGGTCATAGCTTGCGCCGACATTGTCCCATATGTCTTTGATGATGCCTGCGACGTTGTCAACGTATTCCTTCGGGGAGATACCTGCTTCCTTAGCAAGGTCCTCGATCTTCTGACCGTGCTCATCGGTTCCTGTCAAAAAATGTACGTCATATCCGCACATACGCTTGTATCTTGCAATACAGTCTGCAAAAATAACCTCGTATGTATTGCCGATATGCGGTTTTTTTGACGCATAGGCAATAGCGGTAGACAAATAAAATTTACCCTTACTGTTCATTTTTATCATTTCCTTTCGGTAGAAGTTTCTTATATTCTTCGGTATCCTCTGCAAATGAAGCAAAACACGCATAAGATGCGTATATAAGCGGCATTGTATGTGTCAGATGCAAAACACCGCACGATATCACGGATAAAAGCACCGACGGGATAAGCCGAATGTTTAAAAATATAAATTCGCAAACGTGTCCTTTTAAAAGTGAAAAAGCACGGAATGTGCGTTTTTCACCGTTTAAACAGCACATAATCGCAAATACACTGTTTATTATACATAATAAATATAAATATGTCAATATGCAAACGGCGCAAATTATGACAGTTCCTGCATCAAAATTCCCGCTTTTTTCAAATACTGCGATACCAAATGCGGGGAAAATGAGGCACAGGACGTTCAGAATGAGAAAAACAATATAACGGCAGAATGTTTCTTCAAGCATTTGTCCGTTTTCAAACGCGTAAAGAATGTCACATTTTATGCCCTTTGAGCAAAGATAAGCCGAGCGCACACCACCTGAAAACAAAGCAAACAGGACAAAAAGACAAAGAAATGAAATACAGCCTGCAAATGTGTAAAAAAGTATGTTTTCCGAGGCGTCGGTAAGTGTTGAAAGCCCTATGTTTTCTTTAAAGTAAAACGCAAAAAACGTAAGTGTAAAGCATACCGATATCACGGCAAACGACAGAAAGGTGCAAAGTCCCAGACACATGCGGTATTCCGAAAATAAATACACCGCTTCCTTTTTCAAAAAATATGATGTGTGAAGTGAAGGGAAAAGCGGTGTATGTCTTTTTTGTCCTGCCGATATTTTTCTTTCAATGTTCATAATCTACCCCCGATATTTTTTTTGATTATCGGGAGTATTTACCGTTTTAATTCGGTTATTTCAAAAATTTTCCGCCGATTATAATATTATCTATTTCAAATTCACCGTCACCGAGAATGATAATATCGGCACGTTTTCCGACCTCAAGGGAACCGCAGATATCATATATTCCCGCTTGCTTTGCGGGGTTTTCGGTACCGCACGGTAAAATCTCCTCAAGAGGTCTGCCTGTGAATTTCATAAGATTTTTAATACCTGTCGCCATATCAAGCGATGAGCCTGCAATAGTGCCGTCCTCTGTCAGTATCTTTCCGTCTGTAACATTTACGGGAATACCCGCAAGGGCATATTTTCCGTCAGGCATGCCTGCGGCGGCGATAGAATCCGTGATAAGCACAAAACGGTCGTTTCCTTTGGCTTTATACGAAAGGTTAACAACGCTCGGTGACAGATGAAATCCGTCAACGATAAACTCCGCAAAGGCATCTGATGAAAGCGCGGCACCGACACAGCCCGGCTCACGGTGTAAAAGCGGACGCATTGCATTGAATGTGTGCGTGAATGTGCATGCGCCGTTGTCAAGTGCAGTCATACATTCATCATACAAAGCATCACTGTGGCCGATGCCGACGGTAATTCCGTATTCTGTGCACGCTTTTACTGTACCGTCATCACATTCCTCGGGGGCAAGCGTTACGTGTGTTTTAAGCGGCGAAACAATATCGGCAAGAGCCTTTATTTCTTCAAATTCAGGCTTTCTTATAAGTGATACTGTGTGGCAGCCGGGACGTTTTGCGCTTATGTAAGGACCTTCGATGTGAACGCCCGCAAAGTTACAAACGGACTTTTCGCTTGCCGATGTTATTTTTCTTAATGCGTTTTCGATTTCTTCTTTTTCTGCGGTCATAACCGTTGGGAAAACAGTTGTGACACCTGATGATGCATACGACATTGACAGATCTATAAGGTCATTTTCGTCGGCTTCCATGATGTCAATTCCCGCACGCCCGTGTGTGTGTACGTCGATAAGACCGGGAATGACTCTTTTGCAGTTTTCCCCGGTTTTTCCGTCATATTTTATGTCGGTTATGGTTCCGTTTTCAAAAGAAAGACAGCCGTGTTTGAACTGTCTTTCATCTGTGTTGTAAATGAGTATATTTTCAAGCTTCATATCAGTTTTTTGTAAAGTTCGCCTTTCGGTATTTTTCTGTCTTTTGCGGCGGCTTTTATCGCATCCATTTTTGCAAGTCCTTGGTTTATGTAAAAGTCAACGTGTTCTTTTTCGGTCATGTCTGCCCAGAATGTGTCCTCGTCCTTTTGCTTGTAGCCCTCAACAACGATTACAAATTCACCTCTCGGACGTACCGTTTCATAGTACTGTACGGCATCTTCGAGTGTTGTGTTTATTACTTCCTCGTTTATCTTCGTAAGCTCACGGCACAGGGCAATATTTCTGTTGCCCAAATGCGCTAAAAGGTCTTTAAGTGTGTCGTGAAGCTTGTGCGGTGCTTCGTAAAAAATCACCGTTCTGTCATCGTGCTTTATGGCTTCGAGTCTTGTTCTTCTGTCGCCCTTCGCCGTTGTCAAAAAGCCTTCAAAGGAAAATTTTGCGGTGAAAAGTGCGCTTACAGTAAGTGCTGTTATTGCCGCACATGCACCGGGCACGGGTACTGTGGGAATGTTAAGGCTTCGGCACAGCTTGACAAGATCCTCACCGGGATCGCTTATGGCAGGTGTACCCGCATCGGTGACAAGTGCGCAGGATTCACCTGCTAAAAGTCTGTCGGCTATTTCTTTTCCTCTTTGTGCCTTATTATGCTCAAAGTACGATACAAGCGGGTTTTTTATGCCGGAGTGCATAAGGAGCTTCGGTGTATTTCTTGTGTCCTCGGCGGCTATAAAATCAACCCCTGAAAGCACGTGTACCGCCCTGTATGTCATATCCGAGAGGTTTCCTATCGGCGTTGACACGAGATAAAGCGTGCCTTTTTCGATTTTGTTCTTTCCGTCTTCTTCCTCATAAAGTCGGTCTATGCTTTTCATACTGCTCATTTTGTACCTTCAAAATATGTTATTGCAAAAACGGTATTTCATTTTAAAATCCGTTTTCAATTATTTCATTCAACGTCATGACGGCGCACCTGCCCGTCCCCCCACAGTTTGCGTGTGGTTCGTATAGCGAACTACACGCAAACTGCCACGGGCAAAGGTGCGCATATTTCTTTGCGGAAATATGGTTCGTTTGTTTCGTTGAATGCGTTTGTACTTTATCTGAAAAATCCGCTCGGAAACATTCCGTTTTCGTAAATATATTTCATATCGGATGAATATTTACCGCCCACACTACCTTCGTATATTATCAAAGGCTTCGTAAGTATCATACCGCTTTGTGCATTTTTCTTTGCTTTTATAAGCATTAAGCAAGGCTCGTGCTCAACCGTTGCGTGGACGAACGTCAGCACCTTCGGTTCAAGCTTGTTTTGCTTTAAAGCGCAGATAATATCTGCGCATCTGTCGGGGCGGTAAACAAAATATGCACACGCACCGTCCTTTATAACACGGTATGCACAGGCGGCAAAACCGCCGATGTCAGCCGTCGTTTCGTGACGGGCGATATATTTTTCCGTATGCACGTTGTTCTTTCCGCTGTTTTCCTTCATATACGGCGGATTGCATACGAATGCATCAAATTCACGCTCGGGCTTATAATCAAGAACATCGGTACACAGGACGGTCATTTTGTCCTGCACTTTGTTTACCAAAGCGTTATTTTTTGCAATTTCGCAGGAGCTTTCCTGCACGTCTATACAAAATGCACGGGCGCATTTGCCGTTTTTCAAGAGCAAAAGGGAAATAATGCCCGAACCGCATCCGCCCTCGCACACCGAGGATTTCGATACCCTCGGCATAAAGGCGTGAAGCAAATATGCGTCAGTTCCGTATTTCAGTCCGTGCTCCTCCTGCTTTAAAACGATGTCGCAGTTTACGTTATCCAAACTAAAATCCCCCTATAACGCACATCACCCCTGCTGAAAAGCAGGGGTAAAGGCTTGTAAGTAAAAATTATTCGGCAGGGTTGGGTGCGCCGACAGGGCATGCGCCGGCACATGCACCGCAATCGATACATTCATCAGCGTTGATAACGTACTTGCCGTCCTTCTCGGAAATTGCACTTACGGGGCATTCGGATTCGCATGCGCCGCAACCGAGACATTCATCGTTTATAACGTAAGCCATAACACTTCTCCTTTTAATGTTTAATTTATTTGCTTTATTATAGCACACACAGTTACATTTGTCAATTAAAAAACAATAAATTTTAAAAAAATGAAAAAGTGCAGGGCGGGTATTGCAAAAATGCAAAAAATATGATATCATTACAGGAGTAAATAAAATATCTGAAACAACCCCGCAGGAGATAGATAATGGATATAGGTGAAAAAAGAACACAGCATATGGGCGATAACAGGGAAATATCATTTTCCGACCATACAAACCTGCTTGAGCAGGCGGCATATAAATACCAGCTTCAGGAAAGGGAGACTCCCAATCTTTACAGAAATCTTTTTGATTACGATTCAATACCGAAGGTCGCGTTCAACCACAGACACGTGCCGATAAATATGCCAGCAGACATTTGGATAACGGACACAACGTTCCGTGACGGTCAGCAGTCAACGTCCCCGTTTACCGTTGAGCAGATAGTGCACATATTCAAGCTTTTAAGCAAGCTCGGAGGCGAAAACGGCATTGTAAGACAAAGTGAGTTCTTCGTATATTCCGAAAAGGACAGGGAAGCGGTCAAGGAATGTATGTCACTCGGACTTAAATTTCCCGAGGTCACGAGCTGGATACGTGCACACGAAAACGATTTCAAGCTTGTTAAGGATATCGGTATAAAGGAAACGGGTATTCTTGTAAGCTGTTCGGACTATCACATTTACAACAAAATGGGACTTACAAGAAAGTCAGCGCTCGACAAATATGTAAATATGGTCGAAAAGGTAATCGATTACGGTATAAAGCCCCGTTGCCACTTTGAGGATATCACGAGGGCGGACTTTTACGGCTTTGTCGTTCCGCTTGCCGAAAAGCTGACGGAGCTTGGCGAAAAATACAATATGCCCGTGAAGATACGTGCGTGTGATACAATGGGTTACGGTGTATCTTATCCCGGTGCGGCACTTCCCAGAAGTGTTCAGGGTATAATTTACGGTCTTATACACTTTGCCGGAGTCAAGAGCGAAAACCTCGAATGGCACGGACACAATGACTTTTATAAGGTCGTCGGTAATGCCGCAACAGCTTGGCTTTACGGCTGTTCGGGTGTAAATTGCTCGCTGCTCGGTATAGGTGAGCGAACAGGTAACTGTCCGCTTGAAGCGATGACTATTGAATATGCATCACTGCGAGGCACCACCAACGGTATGGATCTTTCCGTAATTACCGAAATTGCACAGTATTTTGAAAGTGAGATAGGCTACGAGATCCCCGCAAGAACTCCGTTTGTCGGCAGAAGCTTCAATACGACAAGGGCAGGTATCCACGCAGACGGACTTCTCAAGGATGAGGAAATATATAATATATTCAACACGGCAAAGATACTCAACCGTCCTGCTTCCGTTGCGGTTGACTCACACAGCGGCGTTGCGGGTATTGCCCATTGGATGAACGGCTATTTTGCGCTTGTCGGTGAGGAAAAGGTCGACAAACGCCATCCTGTCATTATGAAGATGAAGGCACTTGTTGATGAACAGTATGCAAACGGACGCAATACGGTAATGGGTGATATTGAGCTTGAGGATATGCTTAAGGAAATTGACTTTGAGTTTTACAGAGAGCTTTCACACATCCACGTGCACAAAAAGAAATAATAACCAAGATCGGTTCGGTAAAACGAACCGATTTTTTCATTTTGCAGGGGACGACGTCCTCGGCGTCCCGTTTTGATTCCATTTAATTCAATTTACCCCTTGACAAATTACATTCAATATGGTATAGTACAAATAGTACAGATAGTACAGTTAATACAGATTTTGAAAGGCGGTGACCGTGTGGCGTGGAAATTTTCGGGTAAAAGCGATGTTTACGTGCAGATAGCGGAAAAATACGAAAATTATATAAAGCTCGGCGTGCTTAAAAACGGCGAAAGGCTCCCCTCGGTACGTACTGCGGCGGAGGAATGCGGAGTAAACCCGAACACCGTTGTGCGTGCATACGCCTTGCTGGAGGAAAAAGGCTTCATTTCTTCACTTCCCAAAAAGGGAATATATGTAACGTATGATGCACAAGAAGAATATGAACAGCTCAGCGAATGTGAGATTGCCATAGCCTCTCTTAAAGAAAAGGGCATAACACGCAGTATGATACTTTCCGCACTTGATAAGATTTACAAAGGAGAAGACAGATGATAAAAATAAAAAATTTATATCATGCTTTTTCGGATAAATACGTCCTTGAAAACGTTAATATTGAAATAAAAGACGGCACCGTGACGGGCATCGTCGGCATCAACGGCGCAGGCAAAAGTACGCTTTTGCGCCTTATGTCGGGTGTTTACGTGCCGAAGGATGGAAGTGTTGAGTTTGACGGTGTTTCCCCGACTGAGCCTGCTGTACGTCAGAATTTGTTTTTCCTGCCCGATGACCCGTATTATACGGCGGGGGCAACGGCAAAAAGCATCGTTGAAATGTATAAAACTTTCTATCCCGATTTCGATATGAAAGCATACAGTGACTATATGGAAAAGTGTAAGCTTGACACAAAAAAGCCTATACGAAACTTTTCAAAGGGTATGAAAAGACAGTTTTACATCGCTGTATCGCTTGCGGTGAAGCCGAAATATCTTTTGCTTGACGAGGCATTTGACGGACTTGATCCGCTTTCACGCAAGCGTTTCAAGGATGAAATAGTGAAGTGTGCAGACGAAAACGGCACATCGGTAATTATAACGAGCCATTCGCTTCGTGAGCTTGAGGGCTTTTGCGATTCGTTTATTCTGATAGATAACAAAACCGTCAAATCAAGCGGTGATATTGCCGAAAAGGTTGGAAGCTTCTGCAAATTCCAGCTTGCGTTTTTTGAAGATCCCGGCGATATTTTCACATCCGTGCCGACAGCATCGGTACATAAAAACGGCAAATTCGTTCAGGTCGTTTTTGAATGTGACAGAGAAACTGCCGTGAAATATATTGAAAGCTTGCCCACACGCCCCGCAGTCTATGAAGAAATGGAAATGGACTTCGAGGAAGCGTTTATAACAGAGGTAGAAAGGGGAGAAAACAATGCATAACACGAAAAGATATTTTCTGCATCATTTAAGATCTGTATTGCCCCGATTGGCTGTGTTTACTATAATTGCCGTGCTTATAACGGTAATGACGGCAAACGGTGAGCACTTAAAATATGCCCCCGAGCACAGCGGCTCCGCTTATTATATCCTTACGATAATAATCGGCTTTCTTGCAACTGTTTTGCCTATGTTTGAGTTTAGCGTGTTCAACAACAAGCGCAATCTTGACACGCTGTTTTCACTTCCGATAAAAAGGTCATCGCTTTCGGTCGTTCATATAGCGGTCGGCTTTATACAGATGTTTACCGTTTATACCTTATCGACCGTCTCACTTTATATAGCGCACCTTGATTTTGCAAATTATTACGATTTTTCCTACCTTATTCCGTACTATTTCTCAATTCTCGGACTCGGTACTATAGTTTATTTCATCTTCACATTTATCTTCACACGTGCAAACAGTACGCTTGACGGTATAGTTTTTTCCGTGTTCTGGATGTTCAATGTGTTCCTTGTTTATTCGTTGGCTGACTATATATTCAAATTTAAAACAAATTTCGATGTTCTTATGATATATATACCGATAAACGATGTGACAACTTATTTCCAGATGTATACAGAGATGAATAATATAAGTGTGTCATTTTACACGTTCGATAAGGTCGTAATTGCTTGTTGGGTTATAGCGGGTATGGCATCGCTCATAGCCACACTTCTTACATTCGGTAAGAAAAAGGTTGAACGTGTCGGTGAAATATCGGATTCAATATTCGGGTATGCGCTCAACATTCCGTTATATTTAGTATGTCTTACAGGCTTATTCGACGATGTTACGGCAACCGTGTGGCTGACAATATGCGCTGTTATAGGCTACTTTATATACAGACGAGGCTTCAGACTTAAAAAAGCTGACTTGATCTCTATAATTATATCATTTATTCTGCTGTGTGTATGCAACACAATAGAGGCACTTATATAAATCGTGAGGTTAATATGAAAATAATGATACGTATTTTCACGGCTGTAATGATAACCGTTGTTCTTCTTTCAACTTGCGGTTTCACATTTGTATCTCGCACCGTCAAAGAACCAGATGTCGATATCGAATCGCTTATCGGTGAGAGGTTAACAAAGGAATTTGCCGATGAACGGTACAATATGGTGACGATTGAAAAGCCCGAAAAATATACGTATGATACGTCTGTATATTTATTGGAATACAACGTAGGTACTGATTATTGGAACAGCGTAACGGAGAATAATTATAAGGGCTTGACCGAAGCGATAGATTACAGTTATCCTACGGTATACATCCCTGTTTTCGGTGATATTTCCGATACAAGCGGAGAAATTCACAACCGTGTAATAGGATATTTCAAGCTGGATTATGATGCGCTTGAGCGTGATTACAGATTGTCTTCAGCGTTTTATAATCTACCGAGCAATGATTACAAGGACAGAAAAACTGTCGGATTTTTTGAGAAGATACAAGACTTTGTAAGTCAGAATAACATTACATCAGAGCAGGTGTTTTTGATAAAATATCCCTCGTCTTTATCTGATGATATGGAAAAGATCGCTGTAATAAAAACAGCAGATGATACACTTATTCTTGATGTTTCGGGCAGCGTGAATGCAAACGCTGATAAAACAGTATGGTCTGATGTGCGTAGTTATTCTATAGGCGAGTACAGAACGCTCAGACTTGAAGCCGAAAAAGAACTGTATAACAAAGAAAATAATTACGGAATATTAATAATAGTTTGCGTTTTTACCGCTGTTCTGTTTTTGTGTACAGTAGCTTTCCTTCTGATAAAAAGACGGTTTGATTCTCCAAACAAATAAACAAGATGTGTCAGTACGATAGAAATGCGGAGGTTGTAAATGATGAAAAAAAGATTTTCGGTAATTTTTATATCATTAATTTTAACGCTTGTTATGCTGTCTTTAACGGGATGCGGCATAACATACCGTAAGAATCTTATAAAAGAACCTCGAAATGTATTTGAGGAGATCCGGAATATGGTCGTAAATGAAGAACACGGAAAAGAGACTCCTTTGACTCTCTCAACAGAATCTGCTTACAATGATTATGATCTTGGCGAATTTGTGGCACTTCATATACCCGATTGCAATATGTACATAAGTTGGAACAGGATCGCAAATGCGGATCCGGAGCTTAAGATCTGCTTTTTTAACGACGACGCTACTTTTATATATGACCATGATACAAAAACGTTGTATGGAGAAAAAGACCTCTCTTATATAGAGGAAAAATTTTTAAGCAAATACTTTGAATGGACTTCTGCTGATTCGGGGTATTTTGTTTCTGAATTTTCCGAGGACGCTCTCGGAGATTTTACATTCCAATATGAAGAAACAGTACATTATATAGACCATTCCCCTGACCAATAAATGTAATGAGGTTATTGAAGTGAAAAAAATTCTTATACCTATTTGTGTAATTGCTGTTCTTGTTTGCTTCGTTGCCGTATTTATTCCGCTTTCAAATGACCGTGCGGCGGAAAATATCGCAAAACAGCTTGAATCTTCATCACCTGCCGATACGGTTATAATTGAATCTGTATCAAAAGCAGGCAAGCTTACAGGTAACGGCAACGGTATGCAGTATTTCGGTGCGGTGCTTATTAAAAGCGGCCTTACACCCGATGAGCTTTCAGATTTTTATTCAGATGCCATCGTAAAAAAACAGACCTCGCAAAAAATTGAGGTCATAGAACACGTAAGCTTGTCGTTTGAAACGGTAATCGACGGTGATAATTACTATATCGTATATAAGTTCGGTGACAGCTCATTACCTTTT
>JAZNEN010000180.1:0-3908 GCA_045588615.1 Eubacteriales bacterium | reverse complement strand
TACTAAGACCGCTTGGCCTCCGACTTTGAAAGGTACAGTCAATTCAATCGTTATTTGCGGAGGTGTATATGTCGAACAGATTATTTCAGAGCATAATTCATCAAATGAAGGATGCAGTTGATCGTGTTATCGGTGTTATCGACGATAACGGTGTGATCATATCGTGTTCGGATCTTACAAAAATAGGTGAGACGCGGCAAGGTATCAAGGACGAGCTTGCTTACACCGCCGATGTTGTTTATTCAAAGGGGTATACATACCGCCCTATTGAAAATTCAACAAAAGCGGAATATATCGTCTTTGTCGAAGGCGAAGATAAGATGTCTGACAGGATTTCGTCAATACTTGCAATTTCACTGACAAACATCAAAAACCTTTATGACGAAAAATATGATAAAGCGTCTTTTATAAAGAATATAATTCTCGACAATATTTTACCGAGTGATATTTACATAAAATCCAAGGAGCTTCACTTTTCAACTGAGGTAACGCGTGTTGTAATTCTGATAAAATTTCTGTCTGCAACGGATGCGGTCCCGTTTGATATGATTGCAAGCATGTATCCTGATAAAAGCAAGGATTTTGTTATCAGCGTAGGTGAGCGTGATATTGTTCTTGTGAAAGAAATGAAGCAGGGATACGAATCAGCTGAAGTTTCAAAACTTGCAAAATCCATTTATGATATGATATCTTCTGAATTTTTTGCAAAGGTTGCCATCGGTATCGGTACAGCAGCAGACAATGTCAAGGATCTTGCACGTTCTTACAAGGAGGCGCAGGTAGCTCTTGAAGTCGGTAAGGTTTTTGATACTGAGAAGAATATTATTGCTTACGAAAATCTCGGCATAGGAAGACTTATATACCAGCTTCCCACAACTCTTTGTGAAATGTTCCTTAATGAGGTATTCAAAAAAGGTTCAATAGAAAGCATTGACCGTGAGACGCTGATGACCATTCAGGCGTTCTTTGAAAACAATTTGAATGTTTCGGAAACATCAAGAAAGCTTTTTGTACACAGAAATACACTCGTTTACAGACTTGACAAGATCAGAAAGATAACAGGGCTTGACCTGCGTGAATTTGAACATGCGATTACGTTCAAAGTGGCACTTATGGTTCAGAAGTATCTTACAAGTAAGCCTGCAAAATTCTGATTTTCCCCTTACCGAAGGAAGGTAGTATGATAAAATTCAATAATGTTACAAAGGTTTACGATGGCAAGACCGTTGCGCTTCAGAATATAAATCTTACAATTGAAGACGAAAGCTTTGTTTTCATTGTGGGTCATTCGGGCGCAGGTAAATCGACGCTCTTGAAACTGTTGCTCCGCGAGGAAGAACCTACAGAAGGATCTATAGAGGTCGATGATTATGACCTTAATTCGCTTAAAAGCCGCAAAGTTCCTTATTACAGACGTAATTTAGGCGTCGTTTTTCAGGACTTCAAGCTGTTCGAAAAAAGTACGGTATACGAAAATGTTGCATTTGCGATGCGTGCCATCGGTGAACCGAACAGTTCGATCAAAAAACGAGTTCCGAAGCTTTTGACGCTTTTAGGACTCAGTGAACGTGCGGATAATTTCCCGACGGAACTTTCGGGCGGTGAGCAGCAGAGAGTATCTCTTGCCCGTGCTTTGGCGAACAACCCCAAAATTATAATTGCAGATGAGCCGACAGCTAACGTTGACCCGCAGATGAGTCTTGATATTATGAACCTGCTTATTCAGCTTAATCAGGGTGGCAGAACCGTAATCGTAATAACACACGACAAAAATCTGGTTGATTATTTTCAGAAGCGTGTTGTAGTTATTAAAGACGGTGTTATTGCCGAAGACAGAATAGGGGGTATGTTCAATGAGAAAGTATAGTTTCAAATATCTCACACAGAGAAGTTTGCACAGTCTTGTCAGAAACGGATTTATGACTGTTGCTTCTGTTTTGACACTCTCTTTATGTTTGCTTGTTACGGGCTGTTTTGGGCTTCTTGTATACAACATATATGTAAATCTTAATGAGCTTGACGGTCTCAATGAGATAGTATGTATGTGCGATTATGATCTTGAAGATGGACGCGAAAAGGAAATAGAAGCCGCAATTAAAAACCTCAATAATGTCGAAAGTATTACGTTTATATCGAAGGAAGAAGCGTTTAAAGAACAGATAAAGCAATACGCAGCTTTTCCTCAGATACTTGAATATTTTGAAAAAACAAATTCATCGGGAAAAGATGATGTGAAGGACACGACAGCTTCAGCAGGACCTGAAGCGCCTGATGAAGATTCTTCCGAAAACGGTATAAACGGCAAAAAGATAGTTGCTGATGCTGTTGCTAAAAGGGACAACTATAAAAGCTATACCTACAAGTCGATCGTAATTATGAAAATGTTCGATGAAGAAATACGTATTGACGGGATAGAGAAGCTTATTTCCGATGATGACAGTGTGCAGTTCCTTATGGAAAGCTTTGTCGGTGAGCAGATTGCCGATGCTAAATATTACAAAGACGGTGTGATGTATGTTAATGGCGAAACGCCGTGTTGCGGCGAATTGACTGCTGATAAATTCTATTCCGGTGATTGCATTGAACTGCGTAAAATGGATTGGATAGCTGATTTTTCAAGCTATAATGCGCTCGAAACAAATGGCGGCTACACCGTTACAACAGACGGGAATATGCCTGAGTCTGTTATCAAGGCTTTTGATCTTTCGAGTGTTATTCCGATGGATGAAACCCCTGAAGTCTCCGGATACGCTACGGTTGTTGTTGATGAAAACGGCAACATTGTAAGTGAGAGCTTCAATATGGACATTACTGTTTCGGCGGACGGTACACCGCTTGAATTGAAAATTACATATAATTCCGAAATAACTGATATCGATTCTCTTGAGAATATCACTTTCGACGATGAAGCTTTATCAGAATATGAGCAGACAGATGACATTTTATCGGTCATCTCTGCAGATACATCCGATGATGAAGTACCTTCTGATACCGATACTGTT
The DNA here is from genome assembly GCA_045588615.1 of Eubacteriales bacterium. Taxonomy (GTDB): domain Bacteria; phylum Bacillota; class Clostridia; order Oscillospirales; family CAG-272; genus RGIG7213. The sequence continues at coordinate 906 of JAZNEN010000180.1, read as the reverse complement.
ACAGATTCTCATACCGGTGAGGCTGTAACGGAAAACGTAACAGATGATGTAACGACTCCCGTAACAGATACCGAAGCGGATAAAAGTACTGTGCGAGATCAGAATCCGTTGTCTGATGCTTTCAAGGTCGTATATAAGGATATAAACGGTATTACAGAGCTTCGTGACAGACTTTCGGCGATCGACGGTATAAGAAGTGTTAAGGATGCGGCAGATGCAGCGCAAACTTTGCAAAATCTTAAAGATACCGTAATGATAATTTTTGTGGGCTTTATGATCGCACTTATCTTTGTTTCATTGGTAATAATAGGTTTTACAATAAGTATGGCTATTTCCACAAGGGAAAAAGAAGTGCTTGTTATGAGATATGTAGGCGCTACAAGCTTCTTTATATCTTTCCCGTTCTTACTTGAATCCATATTCATAGGTCTTATTTCAACGGCTGTAGCATATGGTCTGCAGTACGGCTTGTACGGCTATTTATGCAGTATGCTCGTTAATTCGGGACAGGAAGTGGCATCGTTCATTAGCATTGCGCCTTTCTCCGAAATATGGCTTCCCACATTGCTCGGTTATTTGTTTATTGCAATTCTTACGTGTTATGTAGGATGCAAGATCACGCTTTCAAGAAAAGTTAAAGTGTGATACAAATTCAAAAGGAGAATTTATGAAAGAAACTTTAAAAAAGATATCTGCTGTATCACTTGCTGTGCTTATGATCTTTTCGGGCATGATTACCGCAAATGCAAAGAAAATCTCGCAAAGCGATATCAACGACATAAACTCACAGATTGCAAGCACACAGGCCGAAATCAACCGTTTGAACGGAAACAGAAATGACATCCGTGACAAGCAGAAAGAGATCGCCGAACAGCTTGCGCAGATAGAAAAGGAAACTGCTGAAGC
>JAZNEN010000179.1:0-3758 GCA_045588615.1 Eubacteriales bacterium | reverse complement strand
GTTTACAGACCTGCCGCTATCGACCAGCTCAAAATCGTCGGCGAAAAGGCGGGGGCGAAGGTTTTTGAAATGGGGCAGATAAACCCCGTTAAAATTGCCCGTGAGAGTATAAAATACGCTAAGGATAACGGCTTTGACGTCGTTCTTCTTGACACGGCGGGCCGTTTACACATTGACCAGGAGCTTATGGACGAGCTTAAAAATATAAAGTCCGAGGTCAACCCCAACGAAATTCTCCTCGTTGTTGACTCTATGACAGGTCAGGACGCAGTTAACGTAGCCAAGACCTTTAACGAGCTTCTTGAAATTACAGGCGTAATTCTCACTAAGCTCGACGGCGATACAAGAGGCGGTGCGGCGCTTTCTGTAAGATATGTAACGGGTAAACCCATAAAGTTTATCGGTACAGGTGAAAAACTCGACGCTCTCGAGCCGTTCCATCCCGACAGAATGGCGTCACGTATTCTCGGTATGGGTGATATGCTTACTCTTATCGAAAAAGCACAGCAGTCGTTCGATGATAAGAAAGCGGAAGAACTTGAAAAGAAAATGCGTGATTCCACATTTACTCTCGTTGACTTTCTTGATCAGATGGATCAGGTGCGCAATATGGGTTCTATCAAGGATATCCTCGGTATGATGCCGGGTGTCAATTCTGCGGCGCTTGCGGATGCACAGATAGACGATAAGCAGATAGACAGGGTAGAAGCGATAATACTTTCAATGACTCCGCAGGAGCGTTTGAAACCACAGATAATCAATGCATCGAGGAAAAAGAGGATTGCAGACGGATGCGGAATGAAGGTCGAGGACGTAAACCGCTTGCTCAAGCAGTTTGAGCAGTCACAAAAAATGATGAAGCAGTTGACGAAGAACGGCGGAAAGCGTTTCGGCTTCGGCAAACGCAGAAAACACTAATCAAGTATAATATTCCAAACGGAAATTATATAAATATTTTATTATAAAAGACGAAAGGTCAGGTTAATTAAAATGGCAGTAAAAATCAGACTCAGAAGAATAGGCGCTAAGAAAGCTCCTTATTATCGTGTAATCGTTGCAGATTCCAGATCACCCCGTAACGGCAGATTCATCGAAGAGATCGGCACATACGATCCGCTTTGCGAGCCTGCTAAGATCGACATCGATGCAGAAGCTGCAAAGAAGTGGATCAAAAACGGCGCGCAGCCCACAGAAACTGTTAAGAGCCTTCTTAAGAGATCCGGTATCACCGAATAATTCGTAATAATTGTTTTAAGCCCGTAATTTCGGTGGGCTTTGTTTTGGAAGGAAGTCATAATGATATCACAAAAGCAAGTTTTGACAGATATCGCCAAAGCCCTTGTTGAGTTTCCCGATGAAGTGGTAGTAACTGAAACAGTTACAGAAGACACGGTTCTTCTCGTGCTTTCTGTCGCACAGAGCGATATGGGCAAGGTTATCGGAAAACAGGGAAAGATCGCAAAGGCAATTCGTGCGATTATGAAATCATCAGGCAACGCCGACAAAAAGCGTGTAATGGTGGAAATACAGTAAGAATAAAATGAGGTTGTGAATTTTCACAGCCTTATTTTTTTGAAAAAATCAAAAAAATGAAAAAAAGGTATTGACAAATCGATATTCTTCGTGTATAATAAAACTGTACCAAAAAGGTATAGATTTAAAGGGAGGCTGTATGAGGATAACGCAGGAAGCAGATTATGCAATAAGAATCGTTAGTCTTTTGGCTCAGAAGGGTCTGCTCGGAGCACCTGAAATGTCAGATAACGTTAAAGTTCCTCAGGGATTTGCGTTGAAAATACTTCGCAAGCTGACAAGTGAGGGAATAGTTCGTTCGAAGCGCGGTGTGAACGGCGGGTATGAGCTTCTGAAAAACCCCGAAGAGTTAACGGTGGCTGACATAATCGAAGCGATTGACGGAGAAATAGCAATTTCAAAATGCCTTTTATCTACGCACGACTGCCTGAATAATCCCGATAAAAGCAGATGCAGATACCATAACGTTTTTGCAAGCGTGAACAGAATAATAAAAGAAAGACTTTCACGCCTTACAATAAAAATGATGGTAGATGCGAATATCCCAACAGAAGAGTTAATAAAAATAATTAATAATTGATTTTTTGGAGGAAAAAATTATGAAACAGTACAGATGCAAAGTATGCGGTGAGATCATTATGTCAGACGGTATTCCCGAACAGTGCCCCAGATGCAAGGTAAAGGGCGATGACCGTTTTGAAGAAGTTGTAGAAAATAAGCTTACATGGGCTGCAGAACACATTGTAGGTATCGCAAAAGACGTTCCCGAAGACATCAAGGACGGACTCCGCGCTAACTTTATGGGCGAATGCTCCGAGGTTGGTATGTACCTCGCAATGGCACGTGTTGCTGCAAGAGAAGGCTATCCTGAAATTGCTTTGTATTGGGAAAAGGCAGCTTACGAAGAAGCAGAGCACGCTGCAAAGTTTGCTGAGCTTCTCGGCGAAGAGCTCACAGATTCCACAAAGAAGAACCTTGAAATGCGTGTAGCGGCTGAAAACGGCGCAACACTCGGCAAGTTTGAGCTTGCAAAGAAAGCAAAAGAGCTCAACCTCGACGCTATTCACGACACAGTTCACGAAATGGCAAGAGATGAAGCCCGCCACGGCAAGGCATTCGCAGGTCTTCTTGAAAGATACTTCGGTAAATAATCAAATATAGTAAAATGAGGTGTTCCGCTTTTAATTACGGAATACCTCATTTTTTTCGCCGAGTGACACGGTGCGCTTTTACACACTTTTGAACACCCATATAGACCGTTAGAAACGGTCAAAAGGGGCAAATACAAGGAAAGCGGAGGCAACTGCCTCCGCTTTTAATCTGTTCGAGTAAATTGGAATTGGTCTACGGGTTGTTTTGAAAGTATGTAGATTCTACCATATCAAGAAAAAGGTGCCCCACATCACCTATATGCTCGATGAACACACCATTTTCGTCGAATACATAACAATCGCCATAGTAGAAGGTTTTGTTTTTTTCGTTTGTGTATACACAACCATACAGAACAATCATATTGCCATTGCTTTGATGTAAGACCAAGGTTTTACCCATCGGCTCATTTAAGGCCGTTCCAAAAATTTGATATCCAATATCTGTCACATCATTTATAATATCTTCAAAATGAGTTTTGTCAAGTGTTGCAATTAAATTTGCCTTGTTAAAATCGAAACTCGGCTTCTCACTTGCGCCCGTGCGGAGAAGTTTAGGATTTTCATTCTCATAATGAAAAAGTTCAATTTTTACCGTATTCGTAAGCAGTTCATCCTTTTGAAGATGATTCACTCCGGGATCACAACCGACCAGTCCCAACACACAAGTCAACACCAACATGATAATCAATGTCTTTTTCATATGGATAACTTCCTCATCAAATTCAGAATTTATTGAACTCAATATATCATGAAAATGTGAATTTTTCAATGTCTTCGGACGAATTGATAAAAACGGTATGTAGAAACTTCTGCATATCTTTTTTATCTTCCAAGTGTGGAGTTATCCACAGGGTGGTTATAAACAAGATACGACAAAAGCGGAGGTGCGAAACCTCCGCTTTCTCTCTATTCAACTGTTCGACAAGTTGGAGTTTGTTGATCTTAAAAATCAATTCTTGTTTCTCTTGTTGATTTTATAAAGAATTGTCACGGATACTGCTTCAAGAACGGTACTGATAACTACAAGCAACCACCCGATAATGCGGATTTTTTCCATTTGTTCTTCCGCCGGAA
>JAZNEN010000178.1:0-12267 GCA_045588615.1 Eubacteriales bacterium | reverse complement strand
AAAGCCGTGTGCACCGAAGATCTGCCAATCACCCACATCCAAGCGCTGTAAAATTGCAGCTCTTTCCTCTGCACATAATTCGGGATCCGTGTCAACAGATGTCATTAATATCGGAGCATATCGGTTATATTTTTCCTGTTCAGCTGTAAGTCCGTGTGTGTTTATATAAATATCACCCGTTATGGCAATATGGTTGGAATAATCGATCAAAATTATTTCTCCCGGCAGATGACCGCCCTTGCCCTCATAAACCTCAAAATTCAGCTCTCCGAAGCTGTAAAATCCTGTCTGTGTTAAAGGCTTGCCGTAAGATTCTTCACTTTTCCACATCTTAACGATTTTTTGAGGATTTACAGGCTCATATTCCGTAAGGATCTTGCAAATGTTGATATACGGTCTGTGTAAAGGATTTTCTTCTCGGTATCCGTTTAAACCGTTATATTCTTTTTCCAGACATTTCGCTGTTTTTTCACTCGCTATGACCTCGTCAAATATCGGCAAAAGTCCGCAATGGTCCACATCTGCATGGGTGATAAGCACTTTCTTTTTTATTTCGGAAAATTCGGGAATTATCTTTTTGAAAATATCGAGCATTTCTTTTCGATAGCAAGCGTATCCGCTGTCAACAAACAAATAATCTCCGCAGCTTTTAATTATCATCGTATTGCTTCCGCACGGCGGCTCAATTAAAACGATCTCGGTGTTTTCGGAAATTTGATGTGTGCTTATGCGCGGCATAAAGTTTTTACCCTTTGAAACACTTAACAATTCCGCAAATTTGCTTATACTGTCAAATGTTCTGTAGGGCGACAAGCCCTTTTCGTCCAGAGTTTGCATTGCAAGATTTACATTTATCAAAAGCTCCTGATCGGCATCAGCCGAAAGTCCCATCATCTGTGAAAGACCCGAAACATAGTTAGTATAAAAAATGCTGTTATCGTATACATTTTTTGAACGGTTATAGTCAATGACCCTCACACGGCACAGTTTTTCCGCCTGAGTCAAAAACCGGGAAATTTTATCGGAGTCATCTACAAATAATCCCATCTTGAAATATTGATGATCGCTTCCGTTTTCCTGTGAGCTTATATAGGAAATATTAAAATTAAATTCACTTATAAGCTTAAGAACAGACGTAACGCTTCCGGGTACGTCCTTCAGACAAAACTCCAACAGCACAACACTTGTTTTGCTGTCGCCTTCATTACCCAGATAGCCGATCTTTTTAAGCTCCGCATCCGCTTTTTTGAGTTGCTCTTCTGTACCCTCTGCATCAATAAACAGCGTGTGTGAATCTACCGCCTTGTTATAGCTTACACGGGTGATATTGATACCCAAAGCGGAAAAACATTCACTGGCCTTTAAAAAAGCACCGATGTGATCGGGCATTGAAGTTATATATGTCTTTTTCATCCTGTCACCTTCATATAATCGTGTATTAAAAGTTGTATTTATTATATCATATAAATAACAAAATGCAATAGAAAAGAGGAAGGCTCAAGTGAAAAATTTGAGCCTGCCCCTTTTAAAGCGGTTTTACTGCATTTAATTTTATAATTATACCTATATTTTCACGGAATTACGTAATTTTTATAGGAAAATATGATTTTCTGCTCTCGCGGTATTCCGAAAAAAATTGAAGAAAATATTTAAGATAAAATACACTTTATTTTCCGGTATATAAATATCATCTTACCAACGGGCGGAGTTTTGCGTTTAATCTGTTTTTTTGAAAATGTGTATTTTTCCTCTGTCGTTAAGGTCTTTAAGAAGTGCCAGCGTAATAGGGAAAATAAACAGTCCCATAACACCGAACATCGCTGTACCGACGATCATTGCCATAAGCGTAACTATCGGGTGAAGACCTACCTGTGTGCCGATGATCTTCGGCTCTATTATGTTTCTGACAACGGTGATGATGAGGAATATACAAACAAGCATGATACCTGTTACAATATCGCCCAAAAGTATTCTTATAATTCCCCACGGCACGAGGATGGTGCCTGTGCCGACGATGGGCAAAAGGTCGAAAAGCGCAATTATGAGTGCCACAAGCAATGTTGAGGTGACAGAAGCAAACATATCGGGATTGATAAGCCCCGCTATGAGAAGAAGTATGGAAAGCTCAAGAAATGTTATTGACATTATCAAAGCATAGGAACGGATATATTTGAAAAGTATATTCTTAACATATAACTTTATTTCAAGCACCGTATGAGCCGTTTTTTCGGGAAGCTGTGCTATTATCCAACGGCAGATAAGGTGATAGTCCGCACTGATGAAAAATGTCGAAATTACAGTTATCAGGACAGTTATGAAAAAGCCCGGAACGCTTGACAAAATATTCGTTGTGAAGCTGAATATCGATTTTATCGACGGTATCAGATCTGATATTGCGGGAATAAAATCGTTGTAGTCAAGTGAAATATCCTCATCAAAATTACGTAAGAATTCCTGTACGTAATCGACAAGATTGCGAAGTGCAGGCTGTATCGTGTTTGTGTAGTATGCGGGAACTGATGAAAGCAGGTCTGTAACCGATATTACAAGCTTTATCAAAGCAAGCGACAGCAATACACCCACCGTACATAAAAACAATACCACAATTATGCTTGATGCGCTTTTCTGTCCCAATTTCGTTTTTTTGCGGATAAACGAAATGACGGGCTGAAGCAGTGCCGAAATTATAAATGCAATGAAAAACGGCATAACTGCGGGAAGCGCATATTTAAGAAGTGCGTATGCGATGGCAATTATTACGGCAAAGAATGCCGTGTTTATCAAAAACCGCCTTCTGTTTTCTGTTTTATCGTTCATATTTGATTTCCTTTTTGTTGCGTTGTTTGTTTTTGCTCATTCAATTCGGACGTGCGATGCACGCCCCTACGGTTTGTATATTCGGGGTGATGCCTGTAGGGGTTGGCGCCTCGACAACCCGTTTCAAACCCATTTACGCTCGTTTCATGTGGACGTGCGATGCACGCCCCTACGGAAGACGTTTAATGCGGACGTGACACGATGCACGCCCCTACACGGAAGGCGTTTAATGCGGACGTGTCACAAAAAAATTATGACAAACAAAAGTCCGAAGAACACGGGAAGGGTGAGATTCAGCTTTTGCTTTTTGGGAAGCTCATTACGCAGCCGGTTGACGTGTTCTTCCGTTTTTGAAATTATGTAATCGAACTCACCGCGCTGGTTTTCGGCATCCGTTTTGCCTATCTTCTCGGAAAATTCCTTTATCAGTCCGAGCTCCTCCCCCTTTATACCGCAAAAAAGCGCAGATCTGTAAAGATCTTTTTCTTTATTGAGCATCTCATAAAATCCGAGCTCCGAAAGGCGCACAGAGGAAAGCTTTGAAAATATCACCTCTGTAGGGGTGCGCCGTATCCATATTTCATCCCGTATGTACCGCATCAGAAAGAGTATTTCATCAAGCGCTCTTATGCGTCCCTTTTCCTCACGGCACAGCAAAACGCCGAGCAAGACACAGCAGATACATACAGTAAGTGCGCCTGTTATCTGCATTCTTTTATATCAAACGATGTGATGCTGCCGTCACGGAAAAGGCGCGCGTAAAATTCAAAAACACCTGCATCGTACAGCCGTTTTACAAACGGACGGCACATTATTTCCTCAAATGAACCGCCGTGGCACGTGGCGGCAAACGGCACTCCCGTGTTTGACACCTCTATTATTCCGTCAGCATCGTCTGTACCTATTTCGTCGCACACTATAAACTGCGGGCAAAGCGTGCGTGCGGCAATTTCGATACCGTATGACTTTGCCGTGCCCGTGATATAGTCGGCAAGCGGGGCGTTTTTCACATTCAGCTCTCCCCTGCTGTCAATAACCGCGCACCGCAGATCCATTTTGCAGATATACCGCACCAAGTCCTTCAAAACCGTCGTTTTTCCGACTCCCGGCGGTGAATATATCAAAACGGAGCGTGTCCCCGTGACCCGTGTCAAAGCATCCGAACAGCCAAAAACCTCACGGGGTATCCTGATGTTTACGGAATTTATACCGTAAACAGCTCTTGTATGTGCGCTTTTCGGTGCGATTCCCGCACGAAAGCCGTTTTTCATACTGATATAACCGTTTTTTATTTCCTCCTCGTGCGTGTGGTATGAATTTTCGCAAAGGCGGAAAACACATGTGCGTATGTCATCCTCGGTGCATATGACAGGCTTTTTTGAAACATTTCCGTTTGTGTCAATAAAAATGTTTTTGTTTCCGCACGAAAGCGAAAAAGCACCTCCGCACCGCAGGCGTACCTCGGTGACGGTGTTTGCAAGCTCTCCGCTTTTAAGGCAGAAAAGCTGTAATGACGATGCAAATACATCGGGTAAATACATCATAAGACCGTACAAAGGACATATTTGAGAATCTATAAGTACCATAATCAACTCCGTATACAGGATTGTACACTTCAATATATTCAGCCTTTTCGGATAATATAACAAAAACGGGTTTCATTCGGGGGCGTCACGTTTCGCGCAAGCGAAACCGACGGTGCGCACAGCTTCATTTGCATTTTAAGACAATAAAAAAATGCGCACACGTAAAATTCACGTCAGCGTGTAACTGCTGACGTGAATTTGTGACGCCCCCTGTGCGCATCATTTTATAAGTTTTAAAATCTCGGCGGACGCATACCGCCGTCAGGACGCATACCTCCGCCCTGACCCATGCCGCCGCCCATACCGATGCCTGAGCCTGCTGTTGAAACGGTATTTGCCTGTGTATACGATACGGTGCCGGTGCCTGATGAAACAGTATATTCCTCACCCTTTTCAAGCTTATCCGATGAAACAAGCACACATTCGTATTTTTTTGCAGGTGTATGTGTTATGATGCTTTCACCGTCTTTTGATATTGTAAACACATCGCCGCCTTGTCCCGACACGTATGCAAGCACCGTGCACTGCGATGATGATGCGCTTACATTCTGTGCCATTCCCGATGAGCCTGCGGCGATCAGAAGTCCGCCCGAAACAGTAAAGGATGAAGTGTAATCAAGCGGACCGTTGCCGCCGTTTGTCGGTCCGTCCACTATCACCGTGCCGTCTGTCATTGTGAAGCTTCCGTTTGAATCAAGCCCGTCGCCGCCCGAATTTATGTAAAGATAACCGCCCGATACCGTCACCTTTGCGTTTGATGATTCGTGCATACCGCCCCAAGCGCCCGGACGTCCGCCCGTTGATGAGCCGTCATTTCCGCCCGCGCCGTTTATGCCGTCATCAGAGGCATAAACGTAAATTTCGCCGCCGCTTATTGTAATTGTGACCGCTTCAAGCCCCTCATATGCTTTCTTCAGATTTATTTTACCGCCCGAAATTTCAAGCACATCATCCGCGTGTATGCCGTCATCGCCCGACGATGTCTCTATTTCTCCGCCCGATACCGTGACCGTGCCGTTTGAATGAATGGCATCGTCTGCGGAATCAACAGAAAAAGCACCTCCTGTTATCACAACAGCACCTGTTGCTTTCAAGCCCTTCGCGCTCGCTTCCGTTGCATTTCCGATCGGTGAGCCCGACCATGAATTTTCCGAGCCCTCGCCTGTTTTTATCAAAAGTGAGCCGCCGTTTACAGTAAGCACCGTTTCCGCCTGTATACCGTCCTCGGATGCACTTATGTTGAGCGTGCCGCCGTCAATTATTATATTCCCGCGGTCAGCTTCCTCGGCATTGTTCGATTTTATTCCGTCACCGCCCGACTGCACATTTACAGTACCGCTTTTAATGCAAACGGAGTCCTTACCTCTGATACCGTCGTGTTTTGCTGTGACGGTGACTGTCGCATCCTCTATTTTAAGGTCGTTTTTTGTTGATATTCCGTTGTTGCAGTTCGCCTTTACAACAAGTGCGCCCTTGCCGTTTAACGTCATATCATCGGAAGAAAACAGCGCCGCATTCGGGTCGTTTTCTCCCGCTGTATCATATTCGTACTGTTCCCCGTCGGAAAGGGTATTGACAGTACCCTCGGCAAGAGTCAGCGTTATTTTGTCACAGCTTTTTATATATACGGGGGCACTGTTTTCACAGTTTATCATTACACCGTTGAAAATGATAGTTACCTTATCGGTTTTCGGTACATCAACGATTATTTTCCCGTTGTTAAGCGTGCCCGAAAAAGAATATGTACCCGCACGGTTTACAGTCGCTGTCGTGCCGTCAAGTATCACACCCTGCCCGTCATATTCGATTTTGTCACCGAGCAAGCGCACACCGTCCTCCTTTGCTTCAGGGACATTATCTTCCTGTGCCTCGGTGAGAAATCCCGATATTATTTCATCGGCATCACCGCCGTGAAGCGTTTCGGGGATATCTTCCGTCACCTTGCCCGATTCAATGATCGGCGCTTGTGTGGTGCTTGATGTTTCAGACACATCGCGGGAGCATGCACAAAAGGAAAGAAAAACAAATGCAGACATAATAAATGCGGTTATTTTTTTCATATTTTATTCCCTATCTTTATTTAAAATTTAAATCCGTTTTTCAGCCTTCTCCAGCCACTTGACGAAGTCAAGTGATGGGAGACAAGGTGGCACCGAAGGTGACGGATGAGGTGTTTTTAAATTCATTTACTCTCGTTTCATGCGGGCGTGATGCCGTACGTTTAAAACCCATTTACGATCGTTTTATGCGGACGTGCGATGCACGCCCCTACAAGAAGGCGTTTAATGCGGACGTGCGATGCACGCCCCTACGGTTTTGTGTATTCGGGGTGATGCCTGTGTAGGGGTTGGCGCCTCGACAACCCGTTTCAAATCCATTTAGGCTCGCTTCATGCGGGACGTCGTGGGCGCCGTCCCCTACAGAAGGCGTTTCATGCGGACGGCAAAAAAAGGGCACGATCATTACAACTGCAACGATTATACCCCTTTATTATGATGCTTTTGTGAAAACGGAATGATTTTTTGTTTAATTTGTGCTTTCATCGGCACGCGGCAGATATTCTATTACCAATGTATACGCATTTGACTCATTTTTCGGCTTTATGACCTTACACTCGCAGGTGTAATCGGGATAAAGCAGCTCAAACTGTCTGAAAACGTATGTTTCGATATCATCCTTTGAAACATCGTACTCGCAGTACAGCTCCATATTTTGTTTTTTGTACTTTACAAAATCGGAAAGCTGCTCGGAAATAAGGGCTTGTGCCATTGTTTCGTTTGAGCAGACAAGCTGTTTTGCCGTATAATACGTCATGCTGTCCGTGCATTTTACAGCACCCGCATCCTTATTTTTATGCGTTACACCGATAGCTTCGTCAGAAAGATTCATATATGCGTGGGTTATAAGCCCTCTTACGGTCTGACCGTCAAACTCGGAATCAAGGTCGTCCTCGTAAACGTCCGTATTATAATACTTATCATTTATAAGCACCGTGCACCAGACGGAGCGTGTGCCCCTCACCTCACCGTATGTAAGGTGGGCAATTATACCCGCACGGTTCAAAAGAAGCTTGAATGCCTTGTGATACCCTTCCGCATTCGCCTCACCCTCAACAAGCGCGCCGTACACATTCGATGTGTACACGCCGCTGTTTTGTGTTTTTTCACAGATACTTATGATATAGTCGTGCAGTGCCGTCTGTATATCAAGCTCATCGGAAAGTCCCGAAATGAGCGACTGCGCTTTCGATATCGCCGCATCAAGTCTGTTCTGCTTGATCTTAAGCTCCTCCACGGATTCCGTATACGGAATAAACAGAGATGTATACTTTTCGTCAATTACGTTTGAGCCGGTAACAACTTCCGTTTCTTCGTCCGTCACGACCTCGGAATACGAATAATCACCGAGGCTGAAGCCCTCCGCATCGATATAAAAAAACTCGGGACGGTCGGATAAAAGCGCATTAACAGATGCTGTTATATCCGTCATTTCAGGGACTACAGGCATTTTCTCGGTCGTATGCTCAAGCTCCTCGGCAGCCTTGGCAACACAGTCGTATATGTACTGCTGTCTTTTCGTCAGCTTGTTGTAGTACGTCATACCGGGCCTTATTACAGGCTCACCCTCAAGACCTTGTGCAATATCGGAATAACTTCCCCCGATATCATCGAGGGAAGTTATAATAGCCGCTGTAAGTATTATTCCGAACAACAGGAATGCGCCGATACGGAATACAAGCTGTTTCATCAGATCTTGATTATTATCTCGGGCACTGCCGTCATAGCCGCAGGAAGGAAGATGTAATCGTTTGTCCAGTCATCACCGCTGAGCAAGAACGTTTCAGGACCGTACGCGCCGTGTCTTGCGGGCTTGGAATGAAGCGGGCCGAATGTGTTGCGGCGTGTCAGCACATACTCAATATTGAGTGTGTTCTGTCCTGCCTTGAGCATATCGGTAATATCCGCTTCGTAAGGCTGCCATGCGATAGCCTTCGGCTTTTCGCCGTTTGCGGAAACCTTAACGACTGCCGCCTCAAAGTCGGGAAGACGTATAATGACTCTTTCACCGGGATTGTACGGGATGTCTGCCTTATATGTGACAGCACCGGAATAGAAAGGAAGTCCCTGCTTTGCGATGTCGCCGTGGTAAACACGTCTTACGGGATTTATCACAGTCTTGTCGCTGTTGTGGACACAAACACCGAAGTCGCCTGTAATATATACAGCTTCAATGTTGAGTGTTTCGTAGAAGTCCGCCTCAAGACGGATCGTGTTTTTGCCTTCCTTAAGAAGTGCGCCGTCAAGCGTGAATTTGTGGAACGCTTCGTCTATCCATCTGCCGTTTTCGGGAGCGTCAAGCTTTTCTCCGTTTATTGTAACCGTCCAAAGGTCGGGTGTTTCGCAGACAAAATTGAATTTTTCGGGGATATATTCAGCAAAGAAGCTGTATTCAAGTGCAACTCTGCCGTGCTTCTTCTGCTCCTGAAGACCCAAGAACCAAGGCTGTATCATCTCGCCGCCGCGGTATGCAAGACCGTATACCTCGCGAACCTTACGGTCAGCCTTGAGAACTTCGATATCCTGTGCAAGCTTTTCACCGTCAACCTCAAGGTCGGCGATATCGAGGACAAGAACGTTATCCTCTGAAAGTTCAATGTCAAATTCCTCGCCAAGAGGATATGATGCAACATCTGTAAGTGTCTTTATCTGCTCAAGATCAGACTTCTTGCATACTCTGTAGACATGCTCGCCTGCGGCATAAAAATCAGTGTTAAAGGTTATCTTGCCGTCCTCACTTGACTTGACAAGTGCCTTTGTGCCGTCAAGTGCAAACCATTCCTCACAGTCGCCGTCACGGTCTATTTCAACCGTGCAGTTGTGATATGAAACTGTCTTGTTCATATTCATAAGCACGATGTATGTGTCATCGCCGTCGCATCTGCACTGAGCGTAAACGTCTGTAAGCTCATCACCCATAGCGTTTTTAACGGAAACTGTACGTCCGCTTGCCTTCTTGAGTGCGCCTACAAGTGCTGTACCGTCAAACGGGATCTTTTCTATATTTTCAAGCTTATCAAATGCATCGGACTTAAGTGCATCGATATGATCAGGCGCAAAGCCCGCAAGAATCACCTTACCGCCGGCATTTGCAAACTCACGCAGAATATTGAGAGTCGTGGAGCGCATCGTGTACATACCGCTTACAACAACGCTCTTGTATTTCATTTCGCCGAATTTGATGTACGGTGTACCGTCCTCAATGATGACAGACGCAAGTCTTCCCATCATTTCCTCGTCGCCGTAGTCAAAGTCAAGCTTTGCACCCGACAGCCAGTGGAACTGTGTGAAGTACATTTTTTCAATGCGGGCAACATCCTTATCGTTTGTGCCCAGCTTTATGCTCCAATCCGGATGGATAAGTCCGAATGTGCTTTCAACAGGGTTGATAACAAGTGTGTCGCATATGGGCTTGCCTGCGCCGAGAACGACGTGAAGTCTTGAGAAGAAGTCCTCAACAACGGGGTAATCCTTATACCATGCGGACTGGTGGAGGATACTTGCGGGGTAGTCACGCTTTGCCTCGCCCTGCATGGAGTACCAGGAAAGATGGTGGCAACGCAGATTGATTCCGAAAAGTGCCTGCCAGCCGCCCGTCCACTTGTGGCTTTCAAAGTCCATCTGCCAGCCCGAACAGCCGTAAAGCTCGGATAACATTCTCGTTTTGCCCGTCTGACGTGCAACGGAGGAAAGCTGCTTTACTATCCAATAGCCGCGGTTACCCTCGGAAAGAACGTCAACGCCGGGAACTGCCATATGCTCATAGAAACGCATAATGGAGCCTATCATACAAGCCTGAGTTGTGAACGTATCCTCGTGAAGAACGTGGCCTGTAAGCTGCATATTGTGGTCATTACACCAGTCGTTTATCTGAACCGCAAAGGACTGCAAGAAAAGATCCTCTGCCAAGTCCATATAGTGCCATTTTACCTGACTCATTTTTTCACCGTCGCGCTGTAAAAACAGGTCGGGAAGACGGTTTTTAAGGTCATATCCGTATTTTTCGGTGAATTTTTCAAAAAGCTTCGGTGTAAAGGGTGTTACCCATCCGGGCTTTTTGGAGCTTCCCGTGGAAAATCCGCACATGACAGCGCCTCTGTGCGGCTCGTCTGTGAAAATACCGCAAACGGAGGAACCGATACGGTCTCCGCATTTGTCGGCATATTTCTCGTGCGTTAAATCGATAAATCTGCGTATTGCCTCGGGATTCATCGTGTCAACGTACGTATATCCGTTGTAAAAGCTGCCCTTCGCCGCTTTTTCAATTGAGAACGAAAGGACTGTCTTATCTGCATATTCTTCCTTGGGGGTATCCTTTGTTATGACTTTGTCATTTGTAAAAGCATATTCGCCCTTATCCGGGAGCATATCGCAGGAAAATGCGATGATGTCACCGTCGGAAAACTCAAATTCACTGCCGTCCGTCGTTTCGCATCTTATGTAGCTTGCAGAGTAATCGGGGTTCATCGTTACAAAACCGCCCGCAGTACCCGAGGGCCATCTGTCCTCATCGTAAAGCCAGTTTTCAAGACCTAATTTTTCGCCTTTGTCGGCAACTGCATTTACAAGCTCAAACCATTCCTCGCCGAGATATTCGGTAACAAGACCTGTTCTTGAGTGCATAAAGTAGCCGCCGAAGCCCATTTCCTTCAGAACGTCTACCTGACGCAAAAGCTCATCCTTTTCAAGCTTTCCGTTCCAAGACCAGAACGGCTTGCCGCGGTAATACACACCGGGAGATTTAAAATCGTCGTAAATTTTGGACATTTTACATTACCTCATAATATATTTTCTGTTTGTTTTATACATTTACAGTAAGCGTAAGATACGTTCTTTCCATACATACGCCGTGTATTTCCACGGTGTAGTCTATAACTATCTTACCGCCGTTTATATCAAGGGAATTTTCAACGCTTTTCGTTGTTATGCACATTTCAAGCGGGAACACACCTGTTTCGTACGTTGACATACAGCGTGTATTTTCCTTGAATATCATAGATGTGGAGGCAGAACCGCTTCTGGTCATGGTGACAACGCCGGGGGTGCCTTCCTCAAACTCCAGAGTCGTGTGCGCGCCGTCCATTCCCGTCAGCTCCGTCTCGTCATAGCTTACGGTGTACTTGCCGTCTTCAAGGGCAAGTGTGCCTTCTGTTGAAATTTCAATTTTTTCTTCCTTGTCATCCCCGTCATCGGATGCAAAAAAATCACCGTCAAGCTTGAACTGTCTTGACACAATGTCAATAGATACGTTTTTCTTCATATTTTACCTTCAATATAATAATTCACGGTAATTATACCATATTATTTTTCATTTGTCACTACATAATTTGAAAAACATAAAGGATTTTTTGTGTATTTTTTGCAGATAATAATTTAAACATTCAGGACAGATGACGAAAACCGTTTTTGCTCATTTAATTCGGCGTGGTGCCGTAGGGCGGGTAGCGAAGCGGCATGAGGGTAATGAATGACATGCCGGTGGCATGTCAGAACCCGAACGTGACCGAGCCGTAGTTTTGAACCCATTCTTCTTTATTAAAATCAACAAACATACCGCCGCGGCGGTGCGCCCTATGCCCGTGGCGGCTCGTACCGAGCCGAGGGGGGGGACGGGCAGGGCGCCGTTTTTTTACCCATTTAATCTGACACCTCATCCACGGGTCGTCGTGGGCGCCGACCCCTACGGTATGCGGACGTGCGATGCACGCCCCTACGGACTGTATATTCGGGTGATGCCTGTAGAGGCGGTTCACGAACCGCCCGCCTCAAACCCGTTTATGCTCATTTCATTCTGACATCACGTTTAA
>JAZNEN010000177.1:0-8770 GCA_045588615.1 Eubacteriales bacterium | reverse complement strand
TGCCTATTTGACCGAAATATGTTCTGTAATCCGCTGATACGCCATACGCTTCAATTCCAAGTGCATCAGCCACATATAAAGCACGGTACAGATGATACTCCTGGGTGACGATTATCACCTTGTCAGCACCGAATATTTCTTTTGCACGGTATATACTTTCATATGTTGAAAAACCCGCATGATCGCAGAAAACATCACTTGAAGGAACACCTTCATCAACCGCATACTGCTTCATCGTCGATACTTCATCGTAGTTATCCTGTCCGTGGTCACCACTCATTATTATCTTTGGCGAAGCACCCGATTTATAAAGCTCCGTTCCCGTCTTTATTCTGTCGTAAAGCATGTCACTCGGAACACCGTCGGGCTTCACATAACATCCGAGAACGATGATACAGTCAACATCCTCAAGTGCGGTTGCGTCTTCCGCTGTTATTATACTGTCCTTTGTGGTATTTTTTACGTAAAAATTGATACCGAGTCCATAAACCGCCAAGGCAACACCAATTGCCAAAGCTATCAACGCAATATACGCAAGTATCAAGACCCATCTTTTCTTTATGTATTTTTTCAAAATCATTATTTACTTTTCCCCGTTTTTATCTCATAGCACATTTATCCCGTTTTTGTTCATTTTTCAGGGGCGTCACAATTCACTTCGTGAATTTGACGGGTGCGCCTTCGGTATCGTCAATAAAACCGATAATTAATTTATGCGCACCCGTTAGTTTCGCATTCTGCGAAACGTGACGCCCATACAGTTAAATTATATTTCTGACCGTGGCATAAAATCGACAGAGCAAGTACTTCCCTGTTGATTTTACATATGTTTTATCGGATTATTTATTTCTCGGCTCGCCATAGAAGAATGATGCAACCGTACCGACACCTGTATGAGATGCAATGATCGTTCCTATCTCGCTCATTCTTATCTTGCCTTTGAGCTTCGGCATACGTTCTTCAAGAGCTTTTACCGTAAGGTCTGCCAAATCGGGGCAATGAGAATGGCAAATATAAAACTTTCCGTCGTAATCAACAGTATTTTCGGCACGCTTTACTATCTCATCAACATTTTTCTCTATAGCCTTTTTCTTACCCTTTACCTTATCGTATGCGATAATATGACCTGTAGCATCAAGATTCATTATCGGGCATATGCCGAGAAGTGTTCCGACCATTGCCGCAGGGCCCGAAACTCTTCCGCCTCGTCTGAACATTGTAAGGTCTGTGGAGAAGAACTGATGCTGCATTTTATGGCGGTATTCGTTTACCCAAGCTTCGACCTCCTCGAAGCTTTTACCTGCATCACGCAAATCTGCCGCATCCTCAACAAGCAATCCGTAGCCGCCGCAGCTGCAATAAGAGTCAATGACAACGAGCTTACGGTCGGGATATTTTTCTCTAAGCTTTTCCTGTGCCTCATATGCGTTGTTTACGGATGCTGTCATACCGGAACCGAAATTTATATGAAGAACATCCCCTTTTTGAAGAAGTCCGTCAAAATAATCGTAATATCTTTCACAGTTTATCTGTGATGTAGTGGGAAGCTTACCTTCAGCAAGAAAAGCATAAAATCTGTCAAGCGCCTCAGGATCGCGTCCCATATCGTCAACATATTCAACCCCATCTATCATATACGTATAAAATATAACCGAAATATCTCTGCCGCTGATATAAGAGTACGGCATATCGACCGTTGATTCACACGAAAGAATAAATTTATGTTCCATTATTATACCTCTTTTTGTTTTTTAGACCACAGTGTGCTGTGTCCTTTGTATTCTACCATACAAATATAAAAAAGTCAAGTATAAATATGCCGGTGCGGAGACATTACTACTTATATTTACGGATGCAATTAATGTTAAATTCTACAAAAAATCACACCGATGTATTGACTTTGTACCGTTTTTATGGTATTATAAATATAAGAAAGGTTATCTTTCAAAATAATCAAAAGGAGCGACAATTATGAAAAAAATATTATCGTTTATCATTTGTTTTTCTATGACAGTTTCTTTGCTTGTTCTTCCCTCTTTTGCCGCACCTGAATTTACAATGGAAGATGCCGAACAGCTGATATCGTCTCTCGAAGAGATTGCAGATATACTTTGGGAAGGGCATGTTGACGAATTTGCCGCACCAAACGAAGTTCCCGCAGATGTAGCGGTAAATGTTATGAACTCAATACACCCGGGTCAATATACTGTTGATAAGTATCGCAATCTCGGTGTTTATTATCCTGCCGAACAATACAAAACACCTGAATATTGGAAGGGGAAACTGAACACTTTTTTAACGGCGGAATACACCGAGAAGAATTTTGCAGAAATATTAGACGGTGGTATAGTGTATTATGACGGTGAAATATATGTAAGAACAGGTGTCGCAGTACAATCATCTGCCGGCTATGACACATTTGACGAATTAAAAAACAAAAAAATCACACAGGACGGTGATACGGCATGTCTTGAATTTCTGCACGAATTACCGTATGACCGTGGTGATGTCAAAAGAAAAATTAAATTTGCATATACCGAAAACGGCTGGCGCATTTCGGGCGGTGACGGTGTAGATGATGTGCTTGGAATTGCAACGAATCCGAACACTTCAGACATCGGCACTGTTATTAGTGTATGCCTGTTCACATCAATGCTCTGTATGGGTATAACACTCGGCAAGAAAAAGCGGATATAATGTAATTCAAAAGGCAGGCTCAAAATTGAGCCTGCCTTATAAATTATATCATCAGTTGTTGCAGCAACAGAGAATAAGGATAAGTGCGATCACGATAAGCCAGCAAGCACCGTCATCATTAAAAAGATTGCAAAGGCAGTTCATAAGATCCTCCGTAAGGTTTAATTTGGAAGGATGCCACCCTCCTGTAATATATTATGTAAAAGTATGCCAAATGTGCTTAATTTTATATATGGCAGAAATGGGGCCGGCTCATTTAAGGAAATAACCCCAAAAATAAGTCGCCCCATGTATTTTTTGAATATTTATTCTGTAGGGGGGGTGCAATCACTCCCGCTTTTAGTATATTTATACATTTTGAGGCGGACGACCAATGGTCGTCCCTACAAAGTTTACCATATATTTCCTTAAATGAGCCACCCCATTCTCACTTTTGTATTATCTTTTTTATACAGTTCAGTGTCTCATCGCTTATAACGTGTTCTATCTTGCAGGCATCGCGCAGTGCGGTTTCCTCGCTCACGCCGATACCGATAAGATATTCGGACAGAACTCTGTGTCTTTCATAGATTTTTTTGGCATGTGATTCACCGATATCGGTAAGCGTTATATATCCGTCAGCATCGACCTCAACAAGTCCGTCGCGGCGCAACAGTCCCACCGCCCTGCTTATACTCGGTTTTGAGTAACCCGTTTGGTTTACAATGTCTATTGAGCGCACACGTGCCTGTTTTTCACGCAGTACGAGTATGCTTTCAAGATACATCTCCCCAGATTCGCGTATTCCCATTTTACCCTCCGTATAATAATCAACTTAAAAATCCTTGTATAATTGTATTCTGCGCCTCTTCTTCCGTCATTCCGAGCGTGCGGAGCTTAAGTATCTGCTCACCCGCAATTTTTCCTATTGCCGCTTCGTGTATAAGCGCGGCATCTTCATTTCTTGCAAAAAGCTCGGGCGAAGCATCAACTATGCCGTTTTCCGAAATAATTGCATCACATTCCGTATGTCCCGTACACGGTGCGTTTCCTATAATAACAGAACGGTAGACCTGATGGGAATTTCCTTTTGCAACAGAACGTGAAATAACATCAGCGCCTGAGCCTTCGCCGTTCATTTCAACCTTAAAATCTGTTTCGGCATACTGTGAATATTCCGTCAAAAGTCTTTCTCTTATAAGGAGCTTTGCGCCCTTTTCCAGAACAGCGGTCGTTTTTCTTGTTGATCTGTCAACACCGCCTATTTGTGCGGTATCCATTTCAAGGGTTGAATCCTCCGCCATGATAATTTCCGTCACAGGATCTATCGTGCGTGTGCCGTTGCCCTCGCCCGTTCCGATATGCTTCTCGATATACTTTACCTTTGAGCCTTTGCCGAGAATAAATCTGTGTATACCGTTGTGTCTTGCCGCCTCACCCGTTTCTGTGTGTACGCCGCATCCCGCAACAATGACGACGTCGGAGCCTTCGCCAACGAAAAAGTCATTGTAAACAAGGTCATCCACTCCGCCCTGCGTAACACAAGCAGGGATAGAAACAGTTTCTTTTATTGTTCCCGGTTTGATCTTAACAACAAGACCGGGGTTGTCTTCTTTATTCATTATTGCTATATTATCACTGCTTTGTCTGCCTGCGCATGTTCCGTCAACACGGATATTGTATGCACCTTTAAATTCGCCGTCAAAATCGGCGACCTCTTCGAGCAGTTTTTTTGCTATATCATTCATTGAAACAGTGCCTCCTGTTTTCTGCACGACGCAGTTGTAAATCTGCCGCCGAAAAGTTCATCGTTAAGTTCAGCAGGTGTGCCCGTCTTCTGAACGGTTCCGCCGCCGACAATAACGATCGTGTCTGCAATACTCAAAATTCTCTCCTGATGTGAGATTATCATAAGCGTGCCTTCGAGGGTCTGACGTATCTGATCAAATGTCTTTATGAGATTTGTAAAACTCCAAAGGTCGATGCCTGCTTCGGGTTCATCAAATATCGACAGCTTTGTATGGCGTGCAAGAACGGATGCGATTTCTATTCTCTTTATCTCACCGCCGGAAAGTGTACCGTCCACTTCCCTTTCCGTATATTCGCGGGCACAAAGTC
Source organism: Eubacteriales bacterium (assembly GCA_045588615.1). GTDB lineage: Bacteria > Bacillota > Clostridia > Oscillospirales > CAG-272 > RGIG7213. Next base: position 3,976 of record JAZNEN010000177.1, on the reverse strand, counting down.
CGACACGGCTTAAAACATTACATATCTTATCCTCAGGCATTTTGCCGCCGTTTGCAAGCTCGAGCAAACGTCTTACCGTAATTCCCTTGAATCTCACAGGCTGCTGGAATGCAAAGCTTACACCCATTTTCGCCCTTTCGGTAACATCCTTATCAGTTATGTCAACATCGTCAAGATAGATCTTTCCCGATGTCGGTTTTTCAATTCCCGCAATTATTTTTGCAAGTGTCGTCTTTCCTCCGCCATTGGGTCCTGTGATAACGGTAAGCTCATTATCCTTCACCGTCAAGGAAAGACCGTCAAGAATTTGAACACCCGTAGGTGTTGTCCATGATATATTTTCCAGTCTGAGCATTTTCAGATTTCCTTTTCAACATAATTTTACCGAGCATATTATACCATATAATTATTAACATTGTGTGACTGTATTTATTTTAATATCAAAATTTCATTCTGTATTGAAAATTAAAGAAATGTATATTGATTTTATTTTTTTATGTGGGTATAATGTAGAAGATAATCTACTTATGAAGGTTAATTGTGAAAATGAAACGTATTTTAATTTCTCTGTTAATTATAATTTCAGTACTCTTTCAGTCATGCGGACTTGTCGTTGTCAACGATAGACCCAACAAACAAACGGAAGCGGTAACGGGTGAGGATACACAGTCATCCGATGTTACCGAGAATGGTGAAAAAAAATATCCAACACCCGAAGATCTCGAAAAAAAAGCTGAGTTTCTTTTGAGCAAGCTCCCCGATATATCGTTTGAAAATCAGGTAATTACCATTTATACAACTGATGACACATTTTTCAGCGGTGACGGACAAGAAACAGTCCTTAATTCCGACAGGATAGCAAGAATAAAAAAGGTTGAGGAAAAATTCGACCTATCATTCCGCACCGTAAAAACTGCCCCAGCCTCGGCATATGACGAAATTGCCGCAGAGTACAAAACAGACACTTCCCCGGGACACATATTCGCTTTGCCCGCTGATGTTACGGCATCGCTTGTTGCAGGCGGATATCTGAAATCACTCCGCACAAGCCCTTATTTTGATGAAAATGCAGAATATTTCAATTCTTCCGTGTCGGCTTTCACACTCGGAAACGACATTTTTGCCGTTTCCGGCGACGGCTGTTTTGAACCTGAGAAGCTTTTCGCTTTGTATTATAACAAGACAGATATAGAATCGCTCGGGCTTGAACCCATATCGGATCTTGTAAAAAACGGGGACTGGACTCTTGACAAATTCCATGAATATCTGACATCTGCCGAAGCATACGAAGGCACGCGTCACAGTAGCAAAACAGATTATGCTTACGAGGACATTCTTCTTCTGTCATCATTCACTTTTTCTGAAAATGCGCCAGATAAACCCGTACGTCTTTTATCATTCAGCGAAAAATTCAAAGGTGTATGCGAAAGCATCGCAAAACATACGGAATTTTCTCCCGACAAAAACGGAGATTTTACAAGCGGAAACGTTCTTTTCTTGACAGATTCTTTATTAGCTGCGGAAAAGTTTGCCAATATGAAAGATGTATGGAGCATAGCCCCCCATCCGAAATACAGCAAGAATGACGGATATATGTCATTTGTTTCCCCTGATGCCATTGTGCTTTCACTTCCCGCGGTAACAGGAAGCGCCGCAGAGCTTGGGGCAGTCATAATGGGATTCAATGCCGCTTCAAGCGGATATGTTCTGCAAAAATATATAAACACAAATATGAATCACTTTTTGCGTGATAACGGTGCTGTGACAGCATTCAATATAATTATCAAAAATGTCAATTATGACTTTGCTTATATTTTTTCCGGCACATATACGAGCTTGAATAAATACACAATAGGTGCATTTCATTCCATTTTAAACGGTAACTTAACATATGAAAAATATGTTGAAAAATACGAAAAGGAAAGCGGAGAGTACCTTGATAAGCACTTCCCCGCAAAATATTATTAAGATAACAGCTTGACAGCTCTTTCACACGAATCCTTTGCGTTTCCCCAAGGCTCGTCCGCAAAGCGGTAATCAAACTTTTTGCAAAACCAGCTTACATCATCGTAAAGGCTGTCAAGATATGCTTTTTCAATAGACGATACAGCCGAATAAAAATCGTTTTGTTTGTTTTTGGGCAGTTTGTATACACCGGTTTGTAAGAGCAGTCTGTAATGCTCGGCACAGAAATAGGGCATTTGGGAGAATTTTTTTGCAAATTCCTCCTCGTGTTCCCAAAGATACACGATAGTTTCAGCCATCTTTGTAAGATGAAAATCAATTTTACTGCAGATATAACAGCTTTTTGTATGTTCTTCAAGCGGTTTTAATGATGCTTCGCACTTGTTCTTCGGCGAAAACAGACCTTCCTTCGGGAAGATAGTCTGTCTTACCTCATCAATATGGCTCTGAAGCATAAGTGCCAAGCCGAGCTTGTTTTTCATTGAGAGCATCATATCAAAATGTTTTCTGCAAAATCCCTCTTTGTTGGTCTTTATTCTTATGTCGGGCTCCATCATTGATGCGCCTAAAATAAGATTAAGCTCATCATCCTGTAATTTTTCATAAAGCATACACAAAAGACAAGTACAGGAGTTTTCCTCTTTGATTTTATCTACCGCTTCTGTGACGGGGATTGTATATATCTGTTCTTTCATATCTTATCTCCAAGTTTAATTTAGATAATTATAAACATTTTTTTTCAATATGTCAAGGTAAAATTTATGACAACACAAAAGATACTTTATCCGACAGTTACGACGTTATCCGATACCGTCGGGAAATATATTCAGTTTAAACGTCCCGAATATTTTGATATATATAAAATATTCGACTGCGGTCAAAGCTTCCGTTTTGACCCTTTCAAGGACGGTATTGCAGGTATTGCTTGCGGTATGTACATATATCTGACACAGAATGACGATACAGTTAAAATATATGGCTGCGACGAGGAAAAATTTTACAGCACATTCGCGCATTACCTCGGACTTGACTGCGATTACGCAAAGATAAATGAAGATATTTTTTGTCATTTTCAGGGCGATGTTATAAAAGAAGCGGAAAGTGTTGCACGCGGAATACGCATACTTTGCCAACCGCTTTGGGAAACACTGTGTTCCTTTATCATTTCACAGAATAACAATATACCGCGAATCAAAAAGATAATTTCAACGCTTTCTTCCGAATGCGGGAATAAAATAGAATGCTTTGACGGTGAAATAAGATACGATTTTCCGACACCTGAACAGCTGCTTTCGTGCGGAGAAAACGGACTTCGCGAGCTTAAAACGGGTTTCCGTGCAAAATATCTCATCGACTGTGCCGAAAAGTGGCAACGCGGTGTATTTGAAAATTTTGAAAGTATGACATACAATGATGCAAAGTCAGCCCTTTTAAGTGTCAAGGGAATAGGAGAAAAGGTCGCTAACTGCGTACTTTTATTTGCAGGCGCAAGATATGAAGCATTTCCCGTTGACGTCTGGATAAAAAAGGTTATCGACAAGTATTACGGCGGACATCTTGAGCTTGATACTCTTGGCAACTACGCAGGTATTGCACAGCAATATTTATTCTATTACGAAAGATACACACAGACAGAAAGGATATAAAATGATAGTAAAGCCGAAAGAAACCACCATCGCATACCGCTGTCCGCATTGCGGAGGTGCTATTAAAAGTATTGTCGGTGTTTTTGCCCTCAATGCAGAAATGGTAAAAATAAAATGCCCCTGCAAAAAGAGTGAAATGACAATAAAATATTCAACAGACAAAAAAATACGTATAACCGTTCCCTGCTTTGTTTGCAGAACGGATCACACATATACAGTCAGCGAATCTGTTGCTTTTTCGGGTGAAATGTTCTACCTCAACTGCAGATATTCGGGTGTCGATATTTGCTTTATGGGAAAAGAAGATGAGGTCGCAGAAGAGATCGAACATACGCTCGAAGAGCTTTCTGAAATGCTTGAAAGCG
>JAZNEN010000176.1:0-5436 GCA_045588615.1 Eubacteriales bacterium | reverse complement strand
GCCATAGCCGATGCCGCATTCCTTCATGAAGCGGACTACCTGCTCAAAGGCCTCCAGGTTCTGGGTGGGATCGCCGTCCAGCTCAATATAGCTGATGTGACCGCCGTTGGTCAGTGCGTGATAGGGAGCCTCTCTCCGCAGCTTTTCAAAGGCGGAGATGGAATGGTAAACGGGGACGTGGAAGGAGTTGGTGTAATACTCCCGGTCGGTAACGCCCTCGATGATGCCGAACTTTTTCTTGTCGATGCGGACAAAGCGGCCGGACAGACCCTCGGCAGGGGTGGCGATCAGCGAGAAGTTCAGCTTGTACTTCCGGGCGGCCTCATCCATGCGCTCCCGCATGTGGCGGATGATATCCAGACCCAGGTTCTGTGCCTCGTCGCACTCGCCGTGGTGCTTGCCGGTCAGCGCCTTCAGGCACTCGGCCAGACCGATGAAGCCGCAGGTCAGGGTGCCGTGCTTCAGCACCTCTGCCACGCTGTCATCGGGATCCAGATTGTCGGAATCCATCCAGATACCCTGACCCATCAGGAAGGGGTAGTTGCGGACGGTCTTCTGGCTCTGGATCTTGAATCTGTCAAGGAGCTGATCGACAACAAGGCTTATCTTCCTGTCGAGATCATCAAAGAATGTGTCAACATTTCCGTGTGCGTTTATAGCTATTCTCGGAAGGTTAATTGATGAAAAGCTGAGGTTTCCTCTGCCGGAAACGATCTCTCTTGTTTTGTCATAGTAGTTCGCAATAACTCTTGTACGGCATCCCATGTAAGCGATCTCCGTGCTCTTGTCGCCCTCCTTGTAATACTGGAGGTTAAAGGGTGCATCAAGGAATGAGAAGTTGGGGAAAAGACGCTTTGCCGACACCTTGCAGGCAAGCTTGAAAAGGTCATAGTTAGGGTCGCCGGGCTCGTAGTTTTTGCCTTCTTTTACCTTGAATATCTGAATGGGGAAGATGGGTGTTTCGCCGTTTCCGAGACCCGCGTCCGTTGCCAAAAGCAGATTTTTAACAACAAGCCGGCCCTCAGCCGATGTGTCTGTACCGTAGTTGATAGAGCTGAACGGAACCTGTGCGCCCGCACGGGAGTTCATCGTGTTGAGGTTGTGGACAAGCGCTTCCATCGCCTGATATGTCGCTTTTTCAATTTCAGGAAGCGTTTCACGCTTTGCAAACGCCGATATCCTATTTGCTGCATCTTCACCGTATTTTTCTGTCAAAGCATCTGCTTCCGCTGATGCATAAATAGGATCGTCGCCGAGTGAGGGCGCCTTGCCCGTTTTCTTTTCTATTTCTTCAAGGATAGTCTTTGTTACATCTGCGGGATTTTCTTCATTTCCGAGAAGCTCAATTGCTTTTTTGAGGTTTCTCGTGTAAAGCTTTTTGTACGTTTTCTTTACACCGTTTGCCATGGCATAATCAAAGTTGGGTATACTCTGACCGCCGTGCTGGTCATTCTGGTTTGCCTGAATGGCAATACAGGTAAGTGCGGCATATGATGCGATATCATTCGGCTCTCTTAAATAACCGTGACCTGTTGAAAATCCGTTTTTGAAAAGCTTTTCAATATCTATCTGACAGCACGTTGTTGTGAGCGTGAAAAAGTCAAGGTCATGAATATGTATATCGCCCTCACGGTGAGCTGCGGAATGCTTCGGATCAAGCACAAACATCTCATAAAATTGCTTTGCGCCCTCAGAACCGTATTTCAGCATCGTACCCATCGCCGTATCAGCGTTGATGTTTGCGTTTTCACGCATACCGTCAACCTCACTTGATGCTTTGAATGTGAGGTTTTCATACGTTTTCATAAGCTTCGTGTTCATCTCACGGAGCCTTGTCCTTTCAGCACGGTAAAGGATAAATTCCTTTGCAGTTCTCGCATGACCGTTGTCAATAAGGACTGTTTCGACCATATCCTGTATGCGTTCAACCGTCGGCATAATTCCGAGTGTTTTCGATTCTTCCTCAATTCTTTCAGCAACCTCGCACGCAAGCTTCATAGCCGTGTAATAATCCTGACCGCCGAGTACCTCCGCGGCCTTGTAAATTGCATTTGCTATCTTTTCAATATTGAACGGAACCTCACGTCCGTCCCTCTTTTTTATCATTGTTATCATAGTAAAATTTCCTTTCTTTCACCGAGTACTTGAAATATACAAAAAAGTATTATATAATAAGAAAAAATGCACTTTTCATACATATAGTCAATAAGTGGGTAAAGTGTATTTTAGCTCAATATATTGTTTTTATGTCTTACACACAACAAGATATTGTGTGTAAGTGACTACAATTATATATTACTCAAAACAAAAAGTCAAGGGAAGATCAGAAATTTTTTTCCGTCAAATTGTACGAATATAAAACTTCATTTTTATGAATTTTTGATATTGACTTTTTTAGGTTTTTCAATAGTGTAAGAAAATTATTTTAGCTGAAAACACCATATTGAATATATTCAAAAACCGTGTAATATTTTCTAAATATTGAAAAAAACTTCAAGGTTAAAAATTACTGTCTTGTATAAGGAATTTAAAATGAGCAAAGAAAAAAATAAAGGATTTTTACCTATAAACAAGGCTGAAGCCGATGCGCTCGGTTGGGGCACACCCGATTTTGTATACGTATGCGGTGACGCTTACGTTGACCACCCGTCCTTCGGTGCGGCAATAATTTCCCGTGTGCTTGAAAGTGCGGGATTTACGGTTGCGATGCTTCCACAGCCCGATTACAAAAGCTGTGAGGCATTCAAGGAGTTCGGACGTCCGCGTCTTGGCTTTCTTGTAAGCGCGGGAAACATCGACTCAATGGTTGCGCACTATACAGCGGCAAAAAAGAAACGCTCAAGCGACTACTATTCGCCAGGCGGAAAAGCGGGCAAACGCCCCGACAGGGCGGTTATCGTTTACTGCAACAGAATAAGGGAAGCTTACGGCGATGTGCCTATAATAATAGGCGGTCTTGAAGCGTCACTCCGCCGTTTTGCACACTATGACTATTGGGATGATAAGGTGCGCCGCAGTATTTTAGTTGACAGCCGTGCCGACCTTTTGACGTACGGAATGGGCGAAAATATCCTTTTGCGTATTGCCAAGCTTTTAAATGACGGTGTCCCTGTCAAAAAAATACACGATGTAAGAGGTACAGCGTACCTTACAACGTATGACGATAAAATACATTTCGACTGTGTAAAGGGATATGAATATGAACAGCTTAAGAGTGATAAAGCACTTTACGCAAAGGCATTCGGTGAGCAGTATTCAGAATGTGACCACGTAAACGGTAAAGCCGTGACGGAATATTATGACGGCAAAATGCTGGTTGTAAATCCCCCTATGCCGCCGCTGACACGCGAGGAGCTTGACCGTGTTTATTCCCTTCCCTACATGCGTACATACCATCCGTCCTACGAAAAGGACGGCGGTGTGCCTGCCATTGAGGAGGTATCTTTGTCCGTTACCCACACAAGGGGATGCTTCGGCGGCTGTAACTTCTGCGCACTTGCATTTCACCAAGGGCGAAGCGTTGTCTCACGCAGTATACAATCTGTTGTCAGGGAAGCGGAGCTTATAACGAAAATGCCCAATTTCAAGGGGTATATACACGATGTCGGAGGGCCTACGGCAAACTTCCGCTACAGCTCGTGCGATAAGCAGAAAACAAGCGGTATCTGTCCGAGGAGAAAGTGCTTGGCACCCACACCGTGCAAAAATCTTAAGGTCAGCCATACGGAGTATATCAAACTTCTTGATGAGATCAAAAAGCTTCCCGGAGTTAAAAAGGTGTTTATCCGTTCAGGTATCAGATTTGACTATCTCATGCTTGACGAAAACGATGCGTTTTTCCGCCGTCTTGTGCGTGACCATGTAAGCGGTCAGCTCAAGGTAGCACCCGAGCATTGTTCGACAAACGTCTTGAACTGTATGGGCAAGCCCAACATTTCCGTGTACGAAAAATTCAAGAAGAAGTATTTTGATTTATGCCGTGAATACGGAAAAGAACAGTATCTTGTGCCGTATCTTATGTCAAGCCACCCGGGAAGCACGCTTGCCGACGCGGTTGAGCTTGCGGTGTATCTGAAAAAAAGCGGCTACGCACCTGAGCAGGTGCAGGACTTCTACCCCACCCCCGGTACTGTTTCAACTACTATGTTCTATACAGGCATAAATCCGCTGAACGGCAAGAGCGTTTATGTCCCACGTACATACGAGGAAAAGAAATTACAGCGTGCGCTTTTACAGTATAACCGCCCCGAAAACAGAAAAACAGTCATTGATGCACTTAAAAAATGCCACCGCGAGGATCTTATAGGATTCTCCCCCGACTGCCTTGTGCGCCCGCTTAATCAATCCCAAAAGCCGCAGGCAAAATATACTAAACCCCAAACAAAAAAGAGCCCTGTTAAGCCCTTTAAAAAACAAACACAAAAAACGAAAAAAACACACAAATAAACAAAAACACATATATCGTACACAAGCGGCGATATATGTGTTTTACTTTGTATATTGGAATAGATTTCTTGCGGAAATCTGCGCCATTTGTCATGTTCAGTTCGCCAATGCAACAGCGTTTTGATATGCAAACTGCGGGAGGCGGACAAAGAGCGTCATTTCAAAGCGATTTAATATTATTCCTATTTCAAAATGTGATTGCAAAACCGCTCACAGACTTAATATTAAGCACCTGCGATTTTTATACTATCTGCTTCACTATATCTAATCTTTGCATCTGTCTTGATTGTCCAATAAGGGCTCTTATTATAGCCGTAGATAATGGGGCGAAGGTTAAGAATCTTCGTCGTCAGATACTTACTTACAACTGTATCAAAATCCTCGGGGTACACAATAACAGTAAAATTTCCATTTTTAGGGAGCTTAATACTTGTACTCTTTGACCAATTCCAATTATAGGACCCTACTGCTTTTTTTGTATCATTGTTAAAAACAAGAATATTAAATTTTTGATAACAAGTTTTCGTAGTATTTCGATACATGTAATAACCAATTGTTCCTGCGGTTTGCTCAAATTTCAGTGTTCTGGAAGCTGTAGAACTGCCGGTTGTCACATAGAACACACGGTTAATCGGAGCATTGTCATCATAGGTGGCATTGCTGGTTGTTGACACAGCATTGTAGCCCATTGTAGTTGCAGCAAGCGCAGTAGTTACAAAGCAATTCATCGCCAAAATTACCACCAACATCAATACACTTAATTTCTTGAATATCTTCATGATTTTTCCTCCTTTAAGTTGGATGATACTTTATCTAGTACCAGAATGGTGCTGATAAAAGCTCTTAAAATATTGTGTAATCACTTTCTCATAAATTCCTCCCAATTTTATAAAAAAGTTATTATCACGCCTTAATTATAACACCATATGGTGTTTTTTGTCAATACCTTTCACGTTTTTTTATATAATAATTGCACAGTATTAACAAGAG
>JAZNEN010000175.1:0-11217 GCA_045588615.1 Eubacteriales bacterium | reverse complement strand
CTTTGTTCTTTCCAAGGCATTTTCTCGTCTCCTTCTGACTTTTCATGCCTTTATTTTACATCAAAGTTGTAAACTATGTGTCTTCACATTTTGTAAACTATGTTACCACACTATACACGCCCTCGGCGCCCCGCTTCTAACTCATTTTCGCTTAATTATTTTTATTTTTCGCTCTTTTTATTAAATGGTCAACACCGTAAAATGCGAGAATATACAAAAGGAAAAGTCCTATAACACAAACGGGATAAAGCACAGCATTTCCACCCACAAGCAGCAAGTAGGGGGCGACGCCCTCGGCGCCCCGCTTCGAACTCATTTTCACTTAATTATTTTTATTTTTCGCTCTTTTTATTAAATGGTCAACACCGTAAAATGCGAGAATATACAAAAGGAAAAGCCCTATAACACAAACGGGATAAAGCACCGCATTTCCACCCACAAGCGAGTATAAAAGCTCATAAGGTGTGCCGTCGCCGCGTCTTAAAAACATATAGTTATAATCAATTATTTTATTTGCGATCGCCGCCGCGCCCGCAAAACCGAGCAAAACGGCAAATGTCACAGGTATATTACGCTTTTTCATCGTAGCCATTCCCGAAATACCTATGTAAAGAGATGCAAAGCCCGAAAGGGTATGTGTTACACCGGATATCACGTTGTCAAAGCTCAGCACAGGATAACATGAATAGTTGTTTCCCGCACCGTACGTTCCGAGCACAGCACCCAAAACACCGAATATCAGCACAAAATCAACCGATGCTTCACGGAGTCTGCCCTTTGAAAATGCCGCAATCGGCATTGCGATAAGCAAAATACTGCATAAAAACAGCGGAAGCTCATACGTCCAGCGCATAGGATTTTCCGATATTATACAAAGCATAATTATCTTGAAAATTTCAAAAGTATCTATCAGGACAGTACTCCATATAAGCACACGGTTTTTGACCTCATAGCTTTCATTTTTGTTTTTTCTCCCCAAAATAACAGCAAATACGATCATAAGAGCCATAAGGCACGTAACAAACAAAAGATGTTGCCACGACAAAAAGCCTTCAGGCTCTCTTTGGTATCCTCCAAATCCAAAAAACTCCTTCATATACTTCTCCCAAGCTAAAAAATCGGAATATAAAAAAGCACGTACAGCACCGTGCATATCAATGCAGATCAGGACAAAACAGTATAGAATTACCCCAAAGAAAAGGTAAACTTTTCTTTGGGGTTTTAAATTTTATACATAGCACTCAGCGAAGGTCAACCTCGTATTTGTCCATCAATATCTTGATAAAGTCAATAAGTGCAAGAATACTGCTTATTCCGCAAACGAAATAGAAAACTATTTTAATAATTCCTCTTCTCTTTTCGCCCATCATAAAGTTGTGAACACCCCACGCTCCGAGGAAGAAGCAAAGCAATGCCATCGTAAGCTTATCCTGACCGTTAAGATTTCCCCCACCTGTCTTGGGTGCTTCTATCTTTGAGCCGCAGTTCAAGCACACCGCCGCACCTTCATTTGTCTGTGCGCCGCAATTTGAGCAAAAGCTTTTTCCCTGCCCAACAGCAACACCGCACTTCAAGCATATCGCTTGATTATCATTCAAATTTTCGCCGCAATTTCTGCAATACATAATCATTTCCCCTGTTATTTAAAATTCAAATTCGCAATTCAATGCTGTCACATTATAACATACATATAATATTTTGTCAATATTTTTTTCTTTTTGTCGAAATTGAAATATCATGATTCACAAAAAAGTGCAAAATAATAAATTTCGGCAGGAATAAACCTGCGAAAATTTTATTTATTTTTCTCAAGACTCTTGTTGTAATCCTCGCAAAGAAGATTCATAGCCTTACACAGCTTGTGAAAATACACAAACGGACCTATAAAAACAAGCGAACCGAATATAAACCAGCCCCAAAAATCCCCCGTGCCGAAATCGTAATCAACATCACGCGCCTCAAGTGCCTCGCTGATACGTTCAGTTATCTGATACTGCCAGACATCCATAACTATGTTGGCGGTAAACATGGAAAGAACGAATGCGGCAAGATAGCTCATCGTTTTCGAACGGTCTCCCTTCGGGGAAACCTTATCAACATCAAATGAAAGCGGCATAAAAAAGACAATTGAATATATACCAAGTGTCAAAATACCGAACAGCACAAGTTTCCACATTTTCCTGTCCGTTTTCAGCTTTGCCGGTTTATACTGCACTTCTTCGCTGTCATAAGAATATTTGTATGACATAGTTTTCTCCTTTATGACCGAAAATACTGCGCCCGTTTCAGTTTCATTCGGATGTTGTTATTTATCCGTTTTCTTCCGTCACAGCGGCAGGTTCAGCTTCGGGCTCAAGCACAGGCGGAAGCTTTTTCAGCTTGTAGTGTGAAAAAACACCCATAAAAAGCGAAACAAGTACCCAGATATGAAATACAATATCCATTAATATATCCACGCTTATTCCGAAATACAAAAACATAGTTACCGTATCAAGTGCAAAGAAAACAAGTGCAAAAATAAGCCACCCTACTCTGTTTTTCTTTGAAAAAATATACGCCAAAAGATACATCGCAATAATAACTGCAGAAATCGCAATCATCACCCAATACACCGTATCGGGGAAAAATTCATAGACCTCTAAATCTTCGTAATATTCCTCAGGGTATCTTCCGCAAATATATCTGCCGAGGTCAGCGAGCATATACGGCACAGATGCAGAAAAAAGAAAATAAGAAAAACTGTTAAGTACTGAAAGAATTACATTTACAGCCGAAAACACGACCACAAGAAGCAAGTTGTTTCTTGCACCGTTATACCGCTTTTCAAGCGTCTGACGTTCAGCCAAAGTATCGGTCAATGATTGATTATTCATAGTTTTTTTCTCCTTTGTTTTTTTATTATTATACTCAACCTTTGAGTATTCGTCAATACTCAATTTAAGAGTATGATAAACTTTTTTCAAGTAACCAACCTTGGAGGAAAGCTATAAATTACCGCACCAGAATGAGGAATTTAAGAGAAGACCGCAATCTGACACAAAAACAGCTCGGTGAAGTCATAAACAAATCCCAGCAAGGCTACAGCCATATAGAAGAAGGCAGAGCAGAGCTGAAAATTGACGACCTTGTACGGTTATGCCGTTTTTACGGGGTAAGTGCAGACTATCTTATCGGACTCTCCGAAAAAGAAAATTAAACAGTTATCTTTCACCGTTTCCCGCCGTTTTTGCACGAATGATCTTTACAATATCGCTTGCATAGATCGCACCGAGATAAACAAAAACGATGATAAATGCAAGATACATATACCAATAGCTGTGCGGAATTATACCGTAAAACAGCTCCAGCAGCGGATTTTCGGGGGTTATGGAAAACATATAGTTCACCTTTATAACATTTCCCGCCCAGTCAAGCACGTTATACTTCAATGTATAGCTGTTTATTCCAAGATTTATAAAATGTATCGCCGTATATGAACACACCGTAATTGCAACGGTCGATAAAATGCATTTAACATCTTTTTTGACAAGCTTCAAGGCAAACATCAGTATCGGTATACCAAATTCCAGAACGTGCGGAAAATAATAAAAATTGAACACCGCGCTGAATATCTCAGCCTCTGCAACACAGTTATTCATAACAAGTGCAAGCAATGCCCCAAGCGACCACAAAAGCAAAAGATTGTTCAGCGTTTTGTTTCTTGTGAACACCGCAAACGGCAAGACCATCGCATTAAGCGAACAAAGATGAAGCGGCAAATATTCAAGCGGCGAGCCCCACCTTACTAAATTAAAAACAATAGCGCAAATGCCGGAAAACGAAAGAATACCAAGTGTCCACACTTTCACCCTGTCGCTTTTGCCGCGCAAAATTAAATAGATCACCGCAATTATTACAGCACCCAAAAGAAGCGAAATAATATGTGCGGTGCTGAAAAATCCCCAAATCATAATATACCTTCCAAAAAGCATTTTTTGTGCGCATTGTATCGCAAAATAAAACCCTGTCACCGATTTTGTATATCACGCTTTTTCTCATTTGCTTCAGGGCTGTAATGTAACATTCAAAAATTCACATTTACCTTTTTATATTCCATTGCTGTCATTCGATACGGCAGGATCAGCCTTTATATTCATATAATAAGCATAAAAGCGGTAAGAATGAACAGGAAAGCAAAGTTAAATGCAGAAAACATCGCTATATAATGGCCTGATTTTCCGGGATTATGCTCCGCATACGCACGGAACGTTATAAGGCTTGCCAAGGACGAAATAAGCGTGCCGACACCGCCTATATTGACGCCCACCAAAAGATCTGCATAATTTTCCGTAAACTGAGAAAGCAAGATCGCTGACGGAACATTGCTTATACATTGGCAGGATATAACGCTGAAAAGCAGGGTGCTTTTTTCAAGCAGCACGGAAAACAGCTCTCGCACGGCATACACCCGTGCCATATTACCGGCAAAAATGAAGAAAAACACAAACGTAAAAAGCAGTCCGTAATCCACATCCTCAAGCGCTTTTCTGTCGGCAAAAAACAAAACCGCCGGAATAATTATCAAACCTATCCAGTAAGGAACACCTCTGAAAACAATAGCTATCGACAAAGCGAACAGCAACAGGTACAAAGCTGTCCTTTTAGGGCTCAAAACGACCTTTTCATCGGGAACGCTCATCGGTTCGGACTTCACAAACACAAGACAGCACACCGTTATAAGAATCACCGAAAGTATAAAGGGCGGTGCCATTACCGCCATAAATTCAAGGTTGGGAATGTTAAAGTGTGTGTAAAGATACAAATTCTGAGGATTGCCGAAAGGCGTTAACATTCCGCCTAAATTTGCGGCAATATTCTGCATAATAAACGTGAACGCCATATATTTGTGCTTGTTTGTAGAACTCAGAACGAAATACCCAAGCGGCAAAAACGTCAGAAGCGCCATATCGTTTGCAATAAGCATCGAGCCTATAAAGGTGATATACACAAGTGCTAAAACGCTCATTCTTGCAGTTTTGAAAAGCTGAACTATCTTTCTTGCAAGCATATAAAAAAAGTTTATGTTTTTAAGGGCACAAACCACTGCAAGCACACAAAACAAGCACGTCAACGTCTTGAAATCAAAATACCCTGCATATTCCTTGTCAACAGGTACGATAATGCTCGTCACTGCCGCCGCTGTAAGGGCAATAAGCATAACTGCATTTTTTCTTATAAAGTGGTTAAAATGCTCCCACCGTGTTCTTCTTTTGGCAACGCTGTTCATTGTTTTTTTAACCGTCCGATTTTACAAAATTAGCGCCCACCATTCTATCACAAAACCCCTGTTTAGTCAATAGAAAATTAATAAAAATTATAATTAATTATAATAAAAATATTCAGGCGCGGAACCTCTGTAAATTAAACGATTTATTTTCGTTGCACCGTTCATTTATTTTTTCATCAATATCACATTTTGTATTTCACGGTGCCCTGCCCGTCCCCCTCGGCATAGGGCGCATACCGCCCACAGGCGGTATAAAAAAAGCGGGCGGATACACACTCCGCCCTGCACAGTTATATTTCAAACACTAATTATTTTTTCCTGTGACTTTTGCCTTTTGAAATTATCACGGCAATACTTAAAACGACCTGCAATATCAATACCGTCAGCGGTATAAACGTAAGACACATTCCCAACGTATACATTTCACCGTCTGATAAAATACAAATACCGATAACCATAGCAAAAAACAGGATCACAGTAATGATCGTTACAATTATCTCTATCCTCTTTTCAACTTTCGGTGTTATTGCTTTTTTAGGATCAAAGGCACGGGCTAAACGAATATAAGCACACGCATAAAGACTTGAAATGGCTTCTACAAACAGCTCAAAAAACAATTCAAAAAGAAAATCTGCCATATGTACTCCTATAGAAAATCAAATCTTTATATTCATCCACTTGCCCTTTGAGAAACGGACAAAGGAAATCACCATACGCACTATCATATCAGCATACATACCCAGCCACACACCGTAAACATTCATATCAAGCACATAAATGCATACAGCCGACACAATAGGGCGGACGATTCCTATCGTTATCATCGTCATGGCAGAAACAAACCTTGTATCCCCCGCACCTCGCAAGCTTCCCATAATTGCAACCGCACCCATTTGAAACGGTTGAAAAAATGCCACCCACAGCATAATTGTTGCACACATGGATATGACCGCAGGATCGCTTTTTGAAGTGAACAGCGAAATAAACTGATAACGGAATACTATCGTAACAGCCGCTAAAACAACAGATGCCACAAGCGCAATTCTTTGTGCGGCATTACCGTATATCATCGACAGATCCGGACGTTTTTTACCCATATTCTGACCGACAAGACTCGTTGCGGCAACGGCAAGCCCCTCGGACACTGTCCACGTCAGATTCAGCATCTGCATACAGATGTTATGCGCCGCAACGGTACCCGTACCGAGGTGCGCTATCATTATAGCAGAGAGGAAAAATCCGATGCGCATCGCCATCTGCTCAATAATTGCATTACCGCCGACCTTTGTGACAGCACGGATGATCTCCCTGTCGGGGATCCAGGATCCACGGAAAGAAAGCCTCAGATATGCATTCGGAACAAGCACCGTGATGAGCATACCAAGCGCCGAAACGCAAACACCGATCGCCGAGGCAAGTGCCGCACCCGCAACGCCCATAGCGGGAAATCCCAAATTCCCGTGTATCAACAGCCAATTAAAAAAGACGTTCACAAGATTACCGATGATATTAACGACCATAACCATCGTTGTGTTTCCGATACCTCGCTGTGATGCACCGAGCACCAACAGCATAACCTGCATCGGTGTGGCGGCAATAAATATTTTGTAGTATGTACACGACAGCGCAAGCGTTTCCTCGTTTGCGCCCGCAAATATCATCATAGGCTCTGCAATAAGCTCCGCAATGACGGTCACAGCCACCGATGCCAAAACCATTATCCAAAGCACGGAGCGCAGAGTGTGTCTGGCAGACTCCTGACGTCCCTCTCCTTTTCGCCTTGCCAATGTTGCCGTAACGCCCACATTAAGCGCCATAAACAGGCTCAACACCAACATTCTCGGCTGTACGACCAACGACACCGAGGCAATAGCGGCATCTCCGAGCCCTGACACCATTTGCGTATCAACCATTCCTATAAGACTCGTTAAAACAAGCTCAATAACAGACGGCGCGGCAATTTTAAAAAATCCGCCGTACATCTGTCTTGCACTCATAAGCTCTCCCTGAACAAAGCGCGCGGGAAGCATCGACGAAACCGCAAAAGGGTTACGCACCAAGATCATCTTCTTTCTTTACTGCTTTTTGACAAATGGCATTATATCAAATCACACACAAAAAGGCAAGTATTTCAGCCAAATTCACAAAAATTTAAAATCGCATAATATATGCCGTAAATCGAGGCGCGCCATCAAGTTGAATCAAATGAAAATAAACCCCGCAACTTGTAGAGGCAAACATTGTTCGCCCGAATAAAAAACACAAACGGGATAAAAACCCAACAGCTTCAAGCGCCTATGATTTTGCCTTGTTTTATGTATTCTACACCGTATTTTACACCATAAAAGCAGGAGGACGAGCCTCCCGCAGAATAAATATTGATCTCAATACCAATTTCCAAACAAAAGATAACAAACACAAAAAAGCATACCGCACAAAAGCAAATGCAAAAAATTATATAAAAGCTTTTTGCGCACAGTTATTTTCACCTTTGACGGAAGCCAGCAAATGACAGTTAGTGATAAAGGTGCTGTCCACAAGTTCAAGCGGTAAAATACAAAAAGCAGTATACCGAGCATAATGTTACCGTACACACCGCACAGCCAAAGAAAGAATGCCGACAAAAGATTAGATCCGTACACCAAGCCGAATAATACCGCTTTAGTTTTTTTGGAAATTCCCATTTTTGTCCCTCGTTTTATTTATGTTAATTATATAGTCTGCGCTGTCGCCTCACCCTCAAGCTCAACGGCAACGACGGTATCATCGGAGTCGGGGCAGATCTCCGGCAAAAAGACGTAGAGCCTGTGCTCGTCACGTCCGGGCTCATAGGACTGTGAATATTTAAGCTGTGAGCCGTCATACATAAGCGTAACACGCCGTACCTTCGTTTGAAGTCCCGTCAAAAGCACACGGTGCGGAAAGGCAGGGTAATTCTTCACGTGAAAATAAAGAGTTTTGCGGATCGCACTGTACGTAAGATCGCCCCACGGCAAAAGGTAAGGAAAATTCGGTATATTCGTTGTGCCGAAAATGCTGTCGCCGTATTTTTCCAACCACTTCCCCGCACTGTCGAGCGCATCTGTGCAGACCTTCGGCGAAAGACCGTTTTCGTCAGGTCCGAGATTGAGTAAAAGATTCCCGCCCTTTCCGACAATGCGGACAAGATTCTGAAGCACATCAGCGGACGACTTCGACGTTTTATCACGCCTGATATATCCCCACGAGCTGTTCATCGTCATAGGCGACTCCCACACATCACGCCGTGAAAGCACGGGAATGGTATTGTCCGCAACCTCACGGAAATCACCGTAGCCGTAACCGATTCGGCTGTTGATAAGACAGTCGGGCTGACACGCACGCACGACCTCGGCAAGCTCACGGCAAAGCTCTTTCGGCATATCGTAAGGGGTGTCAAACCACATCATACCGATCTTGCCGTAGTTTGTAAGAAGCTCTCTTACCTGCGGAATACATTTTTCATAAAAATAACGCTTGAAATCCTTTTTGTCAGGGTCAAAATCCCAGTTATTTCCCTCGCCGTCGGGATGCTCCCAGTCCTGCATCTGGGAATAGTAGATGCAAAACGTCAGCCCCTCATCGGCACACGCATCGGCAAGCTGTTTTACGATGTCCTTGCCGTAAGGAGTATTCATTACGTTATAATCGGAAACCCCCGTGTCGTACATCGCAAAGCCGTCGTGATGCTTGGCGGTAAAGGTAAGGTATTTCATTCCCCACTTTTTGGCGTTTCTCACGTAGTAATACGGGTCGAAGCTTGTAGGATTGAACTTTTTTGCAAGCTCCTTGTATTCAGAACACGGTATTTTCATATTCTTCATTATCCATTCACTGCCGTGCGGGGACGGAACACCACGCCATTCACCGCCGGGCAGGGCATAAATCCCCCAGTGGATAAACAGACCGTATTTTGCTTTACAAAACCAGTCCATCTTGCTCATATTTATGTACCTCATTTTTGATTTTTTATAATTCGCCGTACTGCATACAGAATTGATTTTTCATCCTAAAATGCAAAGAAAACAAATATATTTTATTTATCGAGCATTATAATCAAAAATTTCCGTATTGTAAGCGACAACAATTTTATCTGAGCGTTTTTCAGTTAATACGATCATAGTATCACCGCGATGTGTAGAGTTGAAAATACGGCCGTCACGCATACGAAGTCTTTCATCCCAGAAGTAAAGCTCCTTCGGCACATGCCAGTTTTTGCCGCTTTCAAAACGAATGATATAATTATCTGTCTGTTCTCTCCGCCGAGCTCCCGTGCGCCTGTATTTGACCGCTTCGTAATGCTCTTCATCCACGCTGTGAACGATTTCTGTCGATATAATATAATCATTTATATTAACGTTTTTGGTTTTATTTCTAAGACGAAAATAGCAGAATATACTGCCCATCACACAAAAAACAAGGACTGCAAGCCAAAACCAAATTATGAACCTCAGATAAATAAAACAAATGACAAACAAAAGAACCGCAATTATAATACAAGGAGCTTTCCATCTTTTGTAAGACTTCTCTGATTCTTTCGGCGGATTTTTAAGCGCGTGAATAATGTCCTTTTCTATTTCCGCATCGGTCAGTATCTGTTTTGCCATAACATTCCCACCCCTTTTCGGTTTAATTATAACACAGTTTCTGATATTTTTCAATACCGACAGCAAAAGGCGGCGCCTATGAACCCCGTTTATTTAAATATGTATCTGGCCGTCGCGCATCCGCCCCTGCAATGTGAGCCGTCCAATAAAAAACACACCGCCAGGCTGGTTCTCATAAGGAAGTTTAATTTCTCCTTGTAGGGACAGGCGTCCTCGACGGTCCATTAAGCCATAATTGCATTGCAGAAGGTAAAGAATAACCCCAACAGATTTTCAAATGTCTGTCGGGGGTATATTATTTGATAGCTTTGATGGCATTATCCACGATATCTCATATATGCTTGTAAGATTTCTTCCACATCTTTTTCATCCTGCTCATAATTTCCTATCTCATTGCAGATCCAAGCATAATAATCAGTAATAGCCTCAATGAAAGAAGTCAAAATTTCCTCAATCGAGCTGTATTCTGTTCGAACTGGAAGCTTGATCTGCGGAATATTATTTTTATTGTCAAATACGGGATAGGAAGAAAAGTCAGCCCAATAAAACAAATATCCAGTGCGTTTGCCGTCTCGCCTAATTAGATAATGCTTATATTCAAAGTCAACCCATAAAGTGATAGGTATGCAATAATTCTCTTCCATCCACGCTACAAACGAACGCATTTCTTTTTCAATATCAGTTGGAATTTTTCTGTCAAAACCAATATCAAATTCAGGCAAGATATCTTTTGCAACTTCTAATTCTATAGTTTGCGCTTTTTGCCAAACACTATTTTCATTCATAGGTAATTCTCCTTTGCTTATTCTGATTGAGCTTTATCAAAACCTTATCGCCAGTTTCGCCTTTGTATTGCAAAGGCAAGGGCACAAAGCCCATACCCCTAAAGATGCACGAGCGCGTCCAGAGGCTCCCTACCGGAGGGAGCTCCCGACGAAGTCGGGTGAGGGAGAGTGCGTTACAATGAAGTTAGTACAAATCTAAAGTCACGCAGGCTCATTCCGTCACGGCTACGCCGTGCCACCTCCCTCTCGGAGGGAGGCTTTTTGATAACCCCATTATAGGACAAATCGGCAGAGAAAACAATATCTCTGCCGGATTTTGTAGGGGCGACTCAAAGTTGTAAACTATGTGTCTTCACATTTTGTAAACTATGTTACCACACTATACACATTGGTCGCCCGTTTTTTGCGGATGGTTGCGGGCGAATAGAACTGCTCAGCTTCCTTATGAGAAGTTGAGCAAACGGTGCATTTTTTATTGAGGTTTGTTGACCAAATGATGCCGTTGGAGCTATTTATCAATTCCAACTACAATTTTTGTACG
>JAZNEN010000174.1:0-1920 GCA_045588615.1 Eubacteriales bacterium | reverse complement strand
CATATATTATGAGAAAAACAAAAAGAGAAGATTTCGTATAAGACATATACATGGCGATTGTCTTGAAAAGGTCGGAATAAGGAACGTTAGCGGCGGATATGCAATCATAGACTGTTGCGCCACGCCTAAAGTCGGGGATATAGTCCATTGTTTGCGTGATGGTGCTAATATCGGCAGTTACTTAAAGCAAGTTAAGAGAATCGAGGGCGATACCTATATTGTCGGCACGGCTTATCTTGACAAATCGAAGGACTTTGAATTTGAAGCAAGCGAGATCATCGGAGTAGTCCTCGAAACCTACGGTAAGACATTTGGATTCAGAGAGTACGTAAGACCTACGCATCTGCGGAAGAAACATCTAAATACCCTGTCGAAAAAAATGGCAACATTCAACAGTTAAAAATCTTAATAAACATATTTTAAAAATTAAAAGGAGAAAAAAACTATGAAGAAAGTACAACTTGAAGAAATCGCAGGGGGCGCATTACAGGAACAGTTTGGAAAGGCTTTTGAAAGGGTGATTGATAACCTTGCCGATCCGAATACTTCTTATAAGGAAGCCCGCAAAATCACCGTCACATTGAAATTCACCCAAAACGAGCAGAGGGATGATGTTGTCTGTGATGTTTCCGTAACGGAAAAACTTGCTGCACAGGCTGCAACCCGAACCGCTTTTGCTGTCGGCAAAAACCTGAAAACAGGCGAGCTTTATGCCGAAGAATACGGCAGAAATCAGATGTCTATTGACAATTTAGGCATTGATTATGAATCAGGCGAAGTGCTTGAAGAAGAACCTCAAAACGGCAAAATCATTGATTTAAGAAAAGTAAATTGTAATTAAGAAAGGAAATAACAAAAATGTTGAAAGAAGCTTTGCAGTATATCATCGGATTGTCCACTCCCACAATCAAGGAAATCAATGGAGAAACCTATTCTGACAAATCCTTGCATCGAATAAGCTACACCCCAAAAGCAGACACCATCAAGCTTAACACCCTGACAAGCTTGCTTGAATATTTAACATCCGGCATTGATATCTTGCCCGAACGCCTTTTCATTCACGTGCAAAGCCCGACAAAAGTATCCGTATTTTCAGCCCTTGATCTTGACCGCAACCGTGAATATCTTGTTGAGGTCAATGCGCAGCTGCCGAGATTTGATTTTGACAACTTCATTGATCACGAATCCTTCTGCATCAATCTACAGTCAAAATTCATTGATACGGGTGACCGTGCGCTGTTGCTGAAATTTGCGGGAACGGTTGAAGCCGGAAGCGTTGCTGAATACGGCGATGACGGCGTTTCGCAGAAAGCAACGGTCAAGACAGGGATTGCATCCAAAGGTGAAGCCCTTGTCCCCAGCCCCGTCTTGCTGAAACCTTATAGAACATTCCTTGAAATTGTTCAGCCTGAATCTAAATTTATATTCCGAATGAAGCAAGAGCAGTACAAAGACGGCATCCGTTGTGCCTTGTTTGAAGCTGACGGCGGCGCTTGGAAAAATGAAGCTATGGAAGCGATCAAGGTATATTTAAGAACAATGCTTGCTGAATTTCCGCAGTTTGTGGTTATATCGTAAATTTTAAAAGCTATTCTGACAGGTGGGAAGCCGCCTGTCAGAACACAACGAACTCAAAAAGAAATACACGGAGGGCGAGTAATGGGTTGTATGTGTATGGATTGCAATTACAACGATGTTGTTACCAATAATCATGAAAAACTGATTAGAATATGTACTTGCGAGGAAAGTGAAAAATACTTAAAGCCTGTGTCTATTGCGTTTGACGAGTGCGATCACGGCAAAGTAGAAACGGACGATGAGGAAGGTGTAGTCGAAAATGACTGAAAATATAGAAAATTCACTCAATGAGCTTATTTCCGAGGCATCGGAGAAGGGCGGTCACATTTATATCGTAGATAA
>JAZNEN010000173.1:0-2296 GCA_045588615.1 Eubacteriales bacterium | reverse complement strand
CATCAAAGACGGTAAGGTAGTATTCTCATCAGAACTTTCAAAGCAGCACGTTCTTGATATATACAGCGGTACGTTCAGCCACGGTCAGACAGTTGACATCTACACGTTCAACAACTCCGAGGCGCAGAAGTTCACGCTTGAAAAAATGACTGAAAATTACAGCCCCGTTCTTCCCAAGGACAAGCATTACGATATTCTCTTTATCGGTAACAGCTTTACCTGGTATCACCAGATGTCGATTTACAGATTCTACAATATCGCTACAGCAGGCGGATATGACGTAAGCGTTACATTGATCGAGCACGGCGGTGCAAGACTTATTGACTATGTTTCGGGTTCATACGCAGCCGAAGCGGCAAATGCGATCAACAGCGGTATATACGAATATGTAGTTCTTCAGGAACAGAGTACGACTCCGCTTACCGCACCGTCAACATTCCACAGTGCCGCAAAGCATCTTACAAATATGGTAAGACAAAATGGCGGTGAGGTCGTACTGTATCAGACATGGGGCTTCCATCCCAGCCACGGCACAACACAGTCTTACGGCAGTGTCGGCAATATGGAAATGGCGCTCCGTAACTCATACGATGCTATCGGATATGATGTAGGTGCTATAATGGCAAACGTAGGTAAAGCATTTACCTCGGTTTACAATGCACACGGTCTCAACATCAACCTGTGGCTCGCTGCTGACCTTTATCACCCATCTGAGCTTGGCTCAACACTTGCGGCGTATACGATATTCGCATCTATCTTCAGAGCCGATCCGAGAATCGGAATCGACCATACATTCGGATTGGATTCAAACAAAGTTGCAATATTGAAGGATGCTGCATATAACGTAACATTCAAATAATTCTTCTATCTCCTCGGGTTTTCACCCGAGGAGATACTTTTATTCAATTATTATTAAAAAGAAATATATATCTTAATATTTTTATGGTATACTTTGAAAAAATAAATATATAAACGAGGTATCACAATATGAAAACATGTGTCAGTACATACAGCTTCGGTCCTTACATAAAAAGTGCGGATTTCGGCATTTTCGGTGCCATTGATTTTGCGAAGGAAAACGGCTTCGACGGAATTGAGATAGTTGACGGTATGCACGAAAACTGCTCCGACCTTGAGCTTGCAAAAAAAGTAAATGAATACTGTAAAGAAAAAGGCATTGAGGTGGCATCCTTCTGCACGGGCGCTGATTTTCTTTTCGGTTCAGGCGGTGATCTTGACGCAGAGATTGAACGTGTATGCAGAATAGTTGACCTTGCGCACGCTTACGGTGCTAAATGCTTCCGTCACGACGTTGCATACGGTCACGGTGACAAGCGTGAATACAAGTTTTACGAAAATGCAATTCCAAGACTTGCAGAGGGATGCCGCAGGGTGTCCGAATACGCTGAAAAGCTCGGCATCGTTACGACAACAGAAAACCACGGCTATTATTCGCAGGACTGCCAGCGTGTTGCCGCGCTTATCAGCGCTGTAGATTATGATAATTTCGGCGCACTCGTTGACATCGGTAACTTCATGTGCGCAGATGAAACACCGTACAAGTCGGTTGCGATCGTTGCTCCTTACGCAAAAATGGTACATGCAAAGGACTTTTATTTCAAATCGTGCCTTGACATAAACCCCGGCGAGGGCTGGTTCAGGTCACGCGGTAACAATTATTTGAGAGGTGCTATAATAGGTAACGGCGATGCAGGAGCATTCCACAGCCTTTCGATACTGAAGAAAAACGGCTATGACGGCTATATCTCAATAGAATTTGAAGGTCACGAGGATAGACTTATCGGAATTAAAATGGGCCATGCAAATGTAAAAAGATTCTGGGAAATGGCATAATTATGAGCAGCGAAAAAAAGCGAATTTCTGTAAAAGCAGTTGTATCGATAGTTGTTGCTGTATGTCTTATAACAGTTATTTTTTCTGTTTTCAGACAGTGTTTTGACCCGTCGAACACGCAAAAAGATCCTACAGTACAGTCTTACGATCCTCTCCTTCACAAAAGCGATGTGGGATATTACACGCCCGCGGAGGGTGAAAATATATTCGATGATGAAGAATATATGGAAAAAAACAGATATCTCACGGTTGACTATCAAGGCACAACAATAACTTATACCGAAAATGAAATAGATTCAGCTCCGTTATCTGTACAAATGTTTTTTGACTATTTCAAGGCGGCAGTAAACGGTGACGGTGCATCTCTCAATGCTTTCTTCACAGATTACTATTTTAACAACCACGGTGTTCCGATCGCAAAATATGAGGATAGCTTTTATCA